>JBGOWS010000144.1:0-5703 GCA_041478735.1 Thermodesulfovibrionia bacterium
AAGATATAAGCCGAAAATTCACTTTTACCTTTTTGTTGCTTCCAAGACGCTCGATCTCGTTTTCCTGAAGAACGCGCAGAAGTTTTGCTTGAAGTGGTAGTTCAAGTTCACCAATTTCATCAAGGAATAGTGTACCGCCAGTGGCTTCCTCAACCTTCCCGATCCTTCTTGAATAGGCACCAGTAAAAGCCCCTTTTTCAGAACCGAACAATTCTGATTCCATGAGATCCCTTGGAATGGCTGCGCAGTTCACAGGTATAAAAGGCCTGTCCCTTCTTACACTGGTACAATGTAGTGCTTTGGCTACTAGCTCCTTTCCTGTGCCTGTTTCACCAAAAATGAGAACGCTGCTTGCCGAATTCTTTATTGCCTCAATAGTATCAAGTATCTTGAGCATTTTGGGGTGATTTGCAATAATGCAAACATGATTTTCCTCATCTGAAAGTCTCTTTCTCAGGATTTCAATCTCCTTTTTCAAAACTCGTTGCTCTAATGCCTTTGCTACCATGCTTTTAAGCTTCAGATAATCGGGTGGTTTAATAAAATAATAAAATGCCCCACGGGTCATTGCATAAACAGCAGATTCAACCGTTCCATAGGCAGTAAGAAAAATAACAGGGATATCAGGATGATTTTCAGCAATATATTCGAACAATTGCATTCCATCCTTTCCCGGCATTTTTAAATCTGTGATAACTACGTCTATGTCCTTCTGAGGAATTATTTTGATTGCTTTTTCTACATTTAAAGATGTAATGACTTTATACCCAGCATCTGAAATAATAGCAGATAACACCTTGATAGCATTTATCTCATCATCAACGATTAAAACTCTTCCTTTATTATTCATCTATTATTCATCCGTTATTTATTACAGGCAGATATAGCTTTACAGTGGTGCCAAAGTTTTTCTTGCTTTTTATTTCAAGATGTCCTCCGCGGGACCGGAGGATTTCACGGGTAATAAATAACCCAAACCCTCTTCCTTTATCTTTAGAGAGCATGGTCGCGTTAAGGTTTCGGTTTTTAATCATTCCAGAGCCTGTATCTGAAATCTTTATTAGCCCAAATTCGGTGCCAGAACGAATTTCACGATTGGTCTTTACCACAAGTTGTCCACCTGAGGGCATAGCCTCTATCGCATTGTTTATAACATTCAGAATTGCTTGCTCAAGATGGAAAGGATTTATCCTTATAACAGGAGAAGTATTGCCATATTCAAAAATAGTCTCAATTTTACAAGATTGAGCTTGAAGAGATGTTAAAACTTCGATCTTTTTCAGTACAAAATTTATGTCTATTTCAGCTTCATCATAAATAGAAGTACTAAGAAACTTAGCGATGAAGTTATCAAGGCGTGATATCTCCTCCTCTATTATCTTTGTAAACTCAATGAGCTTTTTCTCATTAGCATATTTTTCTCTTAGATATACCACAGCACCCTTTATTGCGTTTAAGGGGCTTCTCACACCATGGGCAAGGGTTGCTGCATTTTTGCCGATATCTATAAATCTTTGTGTTTGTTTCAGTCCTTCCCACATTGCACAGCTTGGGTGTGCTCTAATTGCGATATTTGCACCGCTAATCATATCTGATTTATCTTTCAGTTGAGTAATATGGATATCTGCTTTTGATTCTCCATAAAAACAGATAATCTGATAGCTTTTAAGTGTAATTGGTCTGCCATTTTTTATTACCTGCATAACTGCATCTTTATCGCCTTTGATTATCCTCGGAATTAACTCATGGTAGGGAATCCCTAAAACCCCAGAAGAAGATTTACCATATATTTTTTCCAACTCTTTACTCCATGAATTAATTCTTAGCTTTTTATCTACGCTGAAAGCGTAACAAACTATATTTGAAGTCTGAGGGGACGTATTCATATTGATTGTATAGTTTTATGTAATATTTCATTATTGTCAAGATTTATATTTAGAAAACAAAATATTTTTTGAAGCATGTATGCTCCTTTTGTTTATGAATTTTTTATTTTTTCAATGCTATTTATAAACTTCATCTCTTTTGACCTTCTTCAACATCGAATAAACCTTGAAAAGTCACTATTCTTACGCAAGAGAAATGCCAAAAACTTTAACTTGTTGATTTTATTGATATTTAAAAAATATAAAGGGATATTCTATCAGGCAATTTGCCTTACTGGCAGGGCAAATTGCCCGAAGATAATAAATAGTTAATCCCGGCCTGGTTGGGGCTCCCTTATAAAATCTACCTAAATATTGCATAAAATATGATGCAGACATACTGAAAAACCTCTGCAAAGCAACGAGATTTAATTATGATACACATGACACCCCCCTTAATCCCCCCTTATTAAGGGGGGATTAAGGGGGGTGTTAGTGCGTTTTGGATAAAGGCTGGCTGGCCAGACTATAGGCCTATAATGTGTTGCTGGCAGAGCTTTTCCAGCACATCTGCATCATAAATGCATAAACTGTTTTGCAACTGGTGGGTCTATTATTGAAAGCTATTATAAAAACTAAAAATTCTATGTTATACTTTTAAAATTGATGTATTGACAGAAATTCAAAGCCTGCATAGAGAAGAGATAGATAATATTCTTAGATATGAGGTGAGGTTTTAAGTTAGTGTTAATTGTACAGAAATACGGTGGTACATCTGTTGGAAGCACCGAGAAAATAAAGGCTGTTGCAGAACGCATAGTTGAAACAAAAAAGCAGGGTAATAATGTTGTTGTCATCGTCTCTGCGATGGCAGGGGAAACAGATAAACTTCTATGGCTTGCAAATCAGATATCACCAAATCCCGATGAGCGTGAGATGGATCTTCTGCTTTCATCCGGTGAACGTGTAAGCGCTGCACTTACAGCGATTGCGATAAATGAACTCGGATTTAAAGCCATATCTTTGACAGGCAGGCAGGTAGGGATTATTACAGATAATGCCCATACAAAAGCGAGAATAGAAATGATAACCGGGAAGCGAGTAAGACAGGCCCTGAAAGAGGGGGTAATACCTGTAATTGCAGGCTTTCAGGGTATAACAGAGACCTCTGATGTTACAACCCTCGGAAGGGGAGGGTCTGACCTAACAGCAGTAGCAGTTGCAGCAGCACTTAAGGCCGACCTCTGCGAGATTTATACAGATGTTGACGGTGTATATACTACAGATCCCAATATAGTGCCTGACGCCCGGAAACTCGATAAGATTTCGTATGATGAAATGCTTGAACTCGCAAGTCTTGGTGCGAAGGTCTTACAGACGAGGTCTGTTGAATTTGCAAAAAAATACGGAGTTCCGGTTGTGGTCAGATCGAGTTTTAGTAATAATCCTGGTACGCTCGTTGTTAAGGAGGACAAAGAGATGGAAAAGGTTGTTGTGTCAGGCGTTGCCTATGACAAAAATCAGGCAAAGATAACTGCAATAGCAGTTTACGATAGGCCAGGTATTGCAGCGAAACTCTTCAATGCGATTGCAGATGCAAATATCGTTGTTGACATGATTGTACAGAATATAAGCGGTGACGGGAAGGCAACGGATATATCCTTTACAGTCCCAAAGACAGATAGCAAAAAAGCCCTTAGAATTACTGAGGAGATCGTTGCTGAACTTGGCGCAAAAGGTGTTGTCCTCAGAGAGGATATAGCAAAGGTATCTATTATAGGTGTTGGCATGAGGACCCATTCAGGCGTTGCTGCAAAGATGTTTGGGACACTTGCAAAACATGGTATAAACATCATGATGATAAGCACATCTGAGATAAAGGTCTCCTGCGTAATTGATTCAAAATATACAGAGCTTGCAGTCAGGGTGCTGCATGATGCCTTTGGGCTCGGAGAAGACAAAGGCGGAGTTACTTAAAAATAAGTAAACAGATTCAAGATTTAGACGGAGTTTTATAATGCGGCAGATAGAAATATATGACACTACATTGAGGGACGGAGCCCAGACAGAAGATATCTCATTTTCTGTCGAGGATAAACTCCGGATCACAGAGAAGCTCAATGAACTTGGAGTGCATTACATAGAAGGCGGCTGGCCTGGCTCTAACCCGCGGGATATGGAATACTTTAAGAAGGCAAGAAAACTCAAACTTGAAAACTCAAAGATTGCCGCCTTCGGGAGCACACACAGGCCGAAACACAAAGTAGAGGATGATGTTAATATAAGAGCCCTTCTTGATTCAAGGTCAAGGATTATCACTATTTTCGGAAAGACCTGGGATTTCCATGTGAAAGAGGCATTGAAGATATCATTAGAGGAGAATCTTGACATTATATACAGCTCAGTTGCCTATCTTAAAAAGAATACCGAGAGTGTTTTCTTTGACGCAGAACATTTCTTCAACGGTTACAAGGATAACCCGCAGTTTGCTTTAAAATGCCTCCTTGCAGCGCAGGACGCTGGTGCAGACTGCCTTGTGCTCTGTGACACAAATGGAGGGACACTTCCTGATGAAGTAAAAAATATTATGACTGACATAATTAAAAATGTGCATACACCTATCGGTATCCACGCCCATAATGATTCAGAGTGTGCTGTTGCGAATTCAGTAATCGCAGTTGAGAGTGGTGCATCACATGTGCAGGGTACGATCAATGGACTTGGTGAAAGATGCGGTAATGCAAACCTGTGTTCGGTGATTCCCAATCTTCAGATTAAGCTTGGAATGAGTTGTCTCGCTGCTGAACAGCTCAGTAGATTGAGGGATGTATCAAGGTTTGTGAACGAGATAGCCAATCTAAGACATTTCAAGAGACAGCCTTTTGTAGGAGATAGCGCTTTTGCGCATAAGGCTGGTATCCATGTCAGCGCGGTAAGTAAAAGGCCGGAGACATATGAACATATTAAACCCGATCTTGTTGGCAATTCACGGAGGGTCTTAATATCAGATCTTGCAGGAAGAAGCAATATATTAAGAAAGGCAGAGGAATTCGGAATCCACCTTGACCCTGATTCTCCCCAGGTACAGGATATAGTTACTACCTTAAAAAATCTTGAGAATGAGGGTTTCCAGTTTGAGGCGGCAGAAGCGTCATTCGAACTTCTGATGAAAAAGTCTCTCGGCCTCCATAAGAGATTTTTTGACCTTATAGGTTTCAGGATTATAGTTGAAAAAAGAAAAGAGGGAGAGAATCCTATCAGCGAGGCGACTATAATGGTAAAGGTCGGTGGTCACATAGAGCACACTGCAGCAACAGGGAATGGCCCTGTTAATGCGATTGATAATGCCCTTAGAAAGGCACTAGATAAGTTTTATCCTGAACTTAAAAATGTGAAACTCCATGACTATAAGGTCCGCGTCCTTACCGCAGGCAGGGGGACATCTGCAAAGGTAAGGGTCCTTATCGAATCAGGCGATGAAACAAAAAGGTGGGGTACTGTTGGCGTATCAGAGAATATTATCGAGGCATCCTATCAGGCGTTAGTTGATAGTATAGAATATAAACTACTCAAAGAGGAAGGTGATCACTGCTAATGGATGTGGCGAAGGCTTTAGTTGCCCTTTCTAAAGAGCTGAATTCTACTGTAATTGCTGAGGGCATTGAAACAGAGGAAGAACTACGCACTTTGATGGAGGTAGGTGTAAAAATCGGCCAGGGTTTCCTGTTTGCAAGACCGGATACTTTATTTGCAGACATCAAACGTTGAAAGTTTTGTGCTGTTCGTGATCAGAATAAATTGCTGCGATAAAGAAATTACAAAGCCAATAAGTTCCCTA
>JBGOWS010000157.1:0-5421 GCA_041478735.1 Thermodesulfovibrionia bacterium
AATGGGGTACAGCATTTATATACTCCATCCATACCCTGAGTTTTACTCGATGGACGGGAATGAATACGTCGGAGCTAATAATGACTCACTCTTGTTAAAGTTTCAAGGCAATAATACGTCATTCCTCTTCACCGGTGATGTTGAAGAAGAGGCGCAGAAGGACATCCTGTATCTCGGAAAGTGGTTGGAAAGCGATGTCATCAAGGTTCCACATCACGGTGGAAGGACGTCTTCATACAAGCCTTTTTTTGAGGCAGTTTCTCCTGACGTTGCCGTAATAAGTGTGGGACGTGATAATACATTTGGTCATCCTCATAGAGAAACATTAGACGTCCTGCATGGAGAAAGGATATTCAGAACAGACATTGATGGGGCGATAAAAATAGGAGAATCAGGTAAAGGGCTTGAGATTAAAACATATAAGGATTTTCAGCTTGAAAGGGCTAAGTCCTTAACTGAAGAGGTGAAGAATATTAAGCGTTTGTTTGAGAAATGGTAATGCGACTAAAAAATGTCATACCACACTTTTATCGCTGTCGCAGAAATGATGAAAGCCAGTGTCCATTTGAGAAATTGTGTTTTTGTCTTTCTGCTCACAATGCCTCCTAACCTTGCAGAAGGTGTGGCACCAAGCAGGAGAGCAACAGCCATATAGAAAGGTACCTGTCCGGTTGCAATCTTTCCAACTAATCCAGCTGTTGCAGAAAAAAGGCCGATCGCAAGTGTGCTTCCGAGAGCCACCCTCAGAGGGACTTTCAAGACATATAAAAGGATCGGGATAATTATAAAAGCTCCTCCCTGTCCGACCATTCCCAGGAGGAATCCGATAAAAATACCGGTTAGAACTGCTGTGGGTTTATGGAATTTAACCTTATCCTCGGTAAAATCATCTTTCGAGTAACTCAGGGGAATGAGCATCAGTACTGATGCGATAAAGGCAAGTATTCCAAAAATGAATAGTAAGTGTTTATCCGAAGCACCCTTCGAAAGAACAGAGCCTATAAGTGAGGAGAAAAATAAAGAGGTGCCAAGGGTAAGAGCGAGACTTTTATTGACAAGTCTTTCCTTACTATAAAACAACATAGCAGAGAGGGGTGCAAAAAACCCCTGGATCATTGTCAGACCGGTAATGCTTTTTACTGCTATGGCATCAAACCCTAAAATTGGAGGGAGATAAAGTAAAAGCGGGAACATAATAATCCCCCCTCCGATACCTAACAGTCCTGAAAAAAAACCACCTATTGAACCAGCAATAAAAAGGAATGTATAAAAGGCCAATGACATATATTAACCATCAGTTGCAAAAATTATTACCATCTGTGAGGCAGATATGATGAAAAAGCCCGACCAGTGACACCGCAAAGCCCTCCCGACTGGCCAGCCAGCTTTTTTTCCAGAATGCGCAAAACGTTAAAAGTGCGGTCACGTGAATCAGAATAAAAACTCGTCGCTTTGGCGGGGTTTTTCAGCATGTCTGCCTCACTTTTTTTATGCAACGTTTAGGTATTAATCTACGAGTATCCGCTTATTGTCTTCCATGCCTTCAGAAATAACATCACCGATATAAGCTGCTAAAATACCTTCTTTTTGCAGAGCAGTAACAAGTTTATCTTTTTTCTGTCCTGGAACAAAAATAAGAAGACCACCTGATGTTTGTGCATCGTTAAATAAAATTTTTTCGGTCTCTGATACACCCTCGCGCCATCTTACATATGGATCGAAACTTTTACAGTTGGCTATTGTACCTCCTGGTACTTTTTTCAGTTCTATCAGCCTCACTGCATCTACAAAAAATGGCACCCGGTTTGAATAAATACGTGCGCTCAAATTGCTTGCAGAAAGCACTTCATACAGATGTCCTATGAGACCAAAACCTGTTATGTCTGTTGCAGTACTTACACCGGCTTCGAGCATAATCTCACCGGCTCTTTTATTTAAAGTAGCCATAGACAGTGTAAATTCTTGAATGGTAGCTTCACTGCACAGATCCGCTTTTACCCCGGTAGAAATAATGCCTGTACCTATCTTTTTGGTGAGTATCAGGGCATCTCCTGGCCTGGCCTTTGCATTATCAAGGATATTATCAGGATGTACGACTCCGAGAACAGCAAATCCGAATTTCGGCTCTTTATCCCTGATAGTGTGTCCTCCAATAATTGATACCCCTGCCTCAGCCATCTTATCAATACCGCCCTGCATTATTCTCTTCAGAGAAGGCAAAAATTCAACTTGATTCGGAAACATCGCAATATTCAGTGCTACTACAGCTTTACCTCCCATGGCATAAACATCCGAAAGTGAATTCGCTGCTGCAATAGCACCATACCAGTAAGGATCATCAACGATTGGTGTAAAGAAATCCGCTGTGAGAACAGCCGCAATATCGCCTGTAATACGGTATACACCAGCGTCATCGGCATTGGATGAATCTATCAGTACATTTTTATCTGTAATAATAGGTAGCTGCCCCAGAACCTGGGACAGGTCCGAAGGACTGAATTTTGCCGCTCAGCCAGAGCATGTTGTAAGACTTGTTAATTTGATGTCCATTTAGCCTCCTCTATGTAATAATTCTAATATATTTTATCAGAGTTTAGAGACTATCTGAGGGTTTTAAGAAGATGTAGTGTTGGATAGATAATCAAATATGTTAACCTTGTCCAGCATCATTATTATAATTACCCCATATTGGATCATTTCCAAATCTTTTTTCCCAAAATTCATCAGCAGAAATATACTTTTCAATTTCTTCCTTTGAAAAAGAAAAATGATAATTCTCACAATAGTCCATAATTGTTTTGTATGCTTTTATTATTTCAATTGTTTTCTCTTTACAAATCTCTTTATTTTTTTTTGCATAAATCAGGGTGCCACTCTTTAAGCAATTTTTTATACTTATTTTTAATATCCTTTAATGTTGCAACCTCATATAATCCAAGGATTTGTTGTGCTTTTGTTATTTCTTCATATTTCCCCATATATATATCCGTAAATATGTAAATTTAGCTTCCCTACTCGAATTTTTATTGAATCCCTTTCAAATAAATTATTAAATCATGAGTGAATTCTTTTTGCAAGAATGCACACAAAACCTGCATTTTTGTTCAATTTATTAAGAGCAGGTTCTTTGTAGGGTGTTTCAGAAGGCTGCTGGTAGAGTGTTGATGAATATGCCTCAACCACCATCCCTGTTTTCTCTATCATTTTGACCATCTCAAATACACTATAAAAAGTTGCATATTTATATATTGCATGACCTTCTGCCTTCTTTTTCAGATAAAGTTGACCCCACTGACTTTCTCTGTTAATTATTCCAACAATTAGTCTTCCATCTCTCTTTAGAACCCTTTTAGTCTCAAATAATACGATTTCTGGGTTTTCTACGAAACAGAGTGTGAAAAGTATGAATACAGCTCCAAATGATTTATCCTTAAAGGGCAGTTTTTCGCCTTTTGCCTTTTCTACCTTTACCCCACGCTTTTTTGCAATTTCCAATGACTTTGAAGATGTATCTATTCCAACATCGATTCCTAATTCTTTCGCAAACCTACCTGTTCCTATTCCGATTTCAAGGGAAGGTTTTTCAATATCTCTTGTTAGAAGTCTTACTGCCTCAACCTCCATTCTGAAAAGCACCTTGCCTTCTGGTGTATCAAACCACCTGTCATAATCTTCTGCATACAGTTCAAAGATTTCAGAAGCCCTGCTCATTGTATTCTTTCATTCAATGGTATCATTCACGAATATATATCGGAATTCACAACATCTAACCAAAATTATTTATAAAATCGAGGGGCGGATATAGTATTTAAGCAGGTTTAAATTCTTTTGAAGAAAAAATTTACCCCGGAGTCTCAACTTTATGTTTATTAGCCGATAATGAGTGAAAATACTATATCCGCTGTGTGTCCACAATAATTTATGAATAATACATTCTGTAATTGCATTGTTCGGGTTAAAATGTTAGCACTTTATCAGCTTCGATGACTAATTCATAAAGATCATTCATGAACCCAATAGGACAAACCTCGGCTCTCACCAGACCGTGAGATTTCATGCATACTCCTCAGACATACATATCTCCCTTATACTGGTTGACCTGTTCCATAACATTAAACTGCTCGCTACTGACTTGCTCGAAGCACACACCCTTTCCAAGCATGAAAACACCTACTTTATCCCCTTTGCTCACGGCTACATTGGCAAGTCTCATTGCATTGTAAATAGTTTCAGCATCATCTGTAGTAATAATGAAAAGAATATTCATACATACCCTCCCTTTTCAATTCATAAATTTTTTGTACTGAAATATATTCCGACATAAAAACTATTTTTATGAATACAATGGATTAAACTGAAAACCTATCTTCTCCTTTCTCCTGGATATTTGCCTTTTTTGGTCACAGGGCAGCATTCTGGTCCAGGGAGTGACTCAAGGTAATCCTTTTTGAGAAGTTCAAGGAGATCAGGAATTATTGGATCAACAAGAAAATAACACCTGAGCCTTCCATCAATGTAGAAGTCAATAACCCCATGATTTCTAAGTAAAGAAAGATGCTGTGATATATTAGGCTGACTTATCTCTAAAAACTCTTCAAAATCACTAACACACTTCACACCTTTTGTAAGCTCTTCGAGTATCTGTATCCTTACCGGATGAGCAATAACCTTAATTAGCTCTATTCTCTTTCCAAAAGATCGCATAAAGTCTCTCCGCCACCCATTATTCATAAATATATTCAAATATTATTATATATTTATGAATTTGTCAATAAAAATCTAAAATTGGACGAGGACGACACTTGAAGGTTTACAGCAGAACTAGTGTACAGTCCCATAAATAGTTTGTCATTCCGCGCCCTTCCAACAACTTAAACAATATTACACAAGAAGCCGTATAATTAAGTAAAGAAAACCCTTGAAGAATCTATACAAAAGGTTTAATATTTATAAATTCAACCATAATTAATTAATGTATTTTATCCTTATAAGAAATAATAGTGGTTTAATAAACTTACGCTCTTCTATGAATGAAAGGAGGTGATTTTAATGAGGAAAGCTATGACTATTCTGTTATCTGTAATCTTTGCATTTGTCATGAGCTCGTTGTCTCTTGCGGTAGAAGAGAAAAAGGTAGAGTCAGTACCGCCTAAACCGTTGAAACTCCAGACCGCAGCGAAAGTACAACAAATCACAGGCGAAGTTAGCGCAGTCAATCCTACTGCTATGTCAATCATCGTAACTAAGAAAATTAGAGACAAGGTACTGGAAACTGTTGTCACGATTGATAATGAAACAAAGATTTTAAAGGAAAAAGAGAAAAAGACCTTCCTCGATATAAAGACTGGTGATAAAGTGGTCGTCAAGTACACAAAGGTTGATGGAAAAAATGTAGCAAAAAATATTAGTATCAAACCAGCA
>JBGOWS010000226.1:0-4018 GCA_041478735.1 Thermodesulfovibrionia bacterium
ATTTTAAAGGTCGGAATAGTTTATTGCTTACTTGAAATAATGGAATCGATTTGTTCGTTGCTAAAACCCATATCCTTAAGGTATTTCTTAATTTCATCATTCTTATATAATCCCTTTTTGTTAATAACAGAAACTATTTCTCCTAAAGTGTCAGAGTCTCTGGGTGCAAGCCTGATTGCAATAAGATAATTCCTAATAGCCTCATCTAATGAACCTTTATTTGCAAGTGCCCTTCCAAGCCTGTAATAGTTATACCTATCATCTGGGGATGATTCAATTGCAGACTTATAAAACTTTATTGCTTCATCATAAAATCCCAGTTCGAAATATGCATCGCCTAAACCAATTATTGCCTGAGAATATTTAGGGTCAATCTCAAGTACCTTTTTGTAATAACTAATGGCTTTTTCATATTTACCTTTGCCAAGCCAGACATCACCTAATTTGTAGAAAACCTCTTTCTGACGCTGCTTAGAAAAAGGTATTTGCTTTAGGAAATCTAAGGCGTCATTATAACTGTATAAGGCTTTATCGTAATTACCTTCCTCATAAAAGGCGTACCCATTGTCTATATAGTCATTGATTTTCTTATTTAAAAACAGTGATGAGGCAATCATTAATGTAAGCAGAAGTCCAAAGGTTAAAAGGGATATTAAAGGGTGTCTTTTTACCCATTTGTACATTCTATTCATCATTCCAACTGGTCTTGCCTTTATCGGTTTTGATTCCAGGAAGTTTTTGAGGTCTTGTTTTAGCATCGTCATGCTTGAATAACGCCTCTTGGGATTCTTCTCCAGGCATTTGAATATTATGGCCTCTACCTCTTTAGGCATCCTTTTATTTTGCTTTCTTAAAGATGATGGCTCTGAATTCAATATCTTATGTATGATTTCTGAGATAGTTTTCCCCCCAAAAGGATGATTAAGGCTGATTAACTCATACAGAGTGACACCAAGCGACCATATATCAGATTTTTCATTTGCCATATTGTCTCTGATCTGCTCAGGTGAGGCATAACCAATTGTCCCTGCAAATTCCTTTGACTGTGTGGTGGCAATGGCCTTCATATCCCTTGCTAAACCAAAATCTACAATCATGGGGATTCCTTCAGCGGTAAGAATTATATTAGAGGGTTTTAGGTCTCCATGATATATATCATTCCTGTGAGCATAATTAAGGGCATCGGCAATTTCACTGAAGATTGTCAGTATGAATTTCAAATAAGAATTATTCCAGAATGAAAGGTCACGTTTGCTCATAATAGATTCATCTAACCCTCTATTTTTCAAATTAAAGTTAAACCTCATAAAATCAGGATGTTTTGAATGATGTTTTTTACAGTGGAAGCCTTGATCTCATGAAAAGAAAAATATTTAAGGATTTCGATAACTTTATTTAGGGAAAGACCCGGTATAAAAGCCATGGAAATGTAGTAGACACCTTCTTCTACTCCACTGGAGAAAACAGGAACGATATAGGGGTGATTGAATTTTGCAATGATTTTCGCCTCATTCTGAAAACGCCTTACTGCTTTATTATCAAGGGCAAATCCAAAGGGTAGAATCTTCAAGGCTACATATCGGTTTAAGGAGGTCTGTATTGCCAGAAATACAGATCCCATCCCTTCCCTGGCCTATCTCTTCAACAATGATATATTCACCAATCCTTTTGCCCGACCAGACCTCTTCCTTTAGACCTTCCTCGATGAGCTTTATGATTCTGAATCTCTGCTGAAGTTTATCTTTTAATGAGGGATATTTTTTACAGTATTCCTCTAAATCTGCATCACTTTCTGAAAATTTATCTATAAACTCATAAATTATGTCATTGAGTATAGAGTCTTCTTCCCCCATTTTGTTTATATTCCTTTAAATATTGGGTCTTCTTCTACAAGTGAAATGAGCTTCTGAAGAGCACGATGATATTGTTTCCGCACTGCATCTTCAGTCTTATTGTATAACTGTGCTACCTCCTTAAAAGTTAGTTCCTCAAGTTTATACAGGATTATAACCTCTCTGTCAGCATCCTCAAGTCTCAATAGGAGATTATCCAGAGCACCTTTTATTTCTTTCTTCGATGCATACTGGCTGGGTGAGGTATCTTCAGAAGGTATTATTTCACTGACTTTTACTTCACTACCTGAATCTGTTCTCAAGGTTTCATCTAAGGGAAGTTCTTTCAATGGTGAATGTCTTTTTTGTGCTGAGAAATAGTCAATTTGGTCTCGAATAAAGTTTTCCACAATCTTACTTAACCAGTGTAGGAAAGCGCCTTTGCTTGTGGGTTCGAACTCATTTAGTTTCCGGAGGGCAGCTATAAAGACCTCTTGAACGATGTCCATAGACTGCATTTTTAGTTTTTCCCTTAGATCAGGATGTAATCGGAGGCGAACTATTCTCATGACCCTATTTTGATACCGTGCAAACAGTCTATTTAGCGCCTCTTTGTCGCCAAGTTTTGCTTCATTTATAAGGACTTGTGTCTCGTAGTCCATGTCTTCTTTCATTGGCCCCTTCTTCTTGTCCGCTTTTGCTTTAAAAATCCGTTATATAAAGTAAAGGGCTAAATAGTGTCTGTCCATAAAGTCAGTATTTGTCATCCTCCGGCTTGACCGGGGGATCCAGAAGGTATTGAAAACACTGGATTCCCGCCTTCGCGAGAATGACGACTTTTTATGGAAATGACAATTTATAAACAGACTCTAAATAATCAGTTTAATTATAACATTAGAGGGAACTTGATAACAGGAGATCAGGAAGGAGACAAGAAATGAGAGAGAGAATACGGAATGCGGTGATACAAAAAGCCTTATTTATCTTTAGTCTTCTTCTTTTTATCTCTTCAATAGCCGAAGCCAAAGTTCCAGATGTTGTTCTGAAGCATAAAAAAGCAGTCGTAACCATTTATGTTTATAAAGAAGATGATCACATTGCTACAGGAACTGGTTTTATTATTGGTTCAGATGGAATTATTGCAACCAACTACCATGTAATTTCGGAATTACTTGAAGGGAAAGATACGGCCCTGCTTGTTAAAATGGAAAACGGTGCCTTTTTCATAACAAAAGACCTTATCTCCTTTAATAAAGATAACGATATTGCCTTGTTTAAAGTGGAAGGTAAAGGGCTTCCAAAGGTCAAACTCGGTACTACTTTCAAAGCAAAGCAGGGAGGAAGCATTGTTGTTATAGGCAGTCCAGAGGGTTTAGAGACTACTGTTTCAGATGGGATTATAAGCGGTGTTCCTAAGAAAGACAGGTTTCAGATTACTGCTCCTATCTCCCCAGGAAGTAGCGGAAGTCCTGTATTTAACTCAAAAGGTGAGGTTATCGGAGTTGTAAATTCTTCAATTGATAGCGGTCAAAACCTTAATTTTGCAATCCCCGTGAGTTATGTTGCAAGCCCGCTCAATGAATATAAGAAGTCGGAAAAGAAGGCAATGCCTACGCAAGAAGCACCAACCTCTGTTTTAACCCCAGAAGCAATGAATAAGCTTGAGAAGGCTAAAGCTGAAGTAAAGAAAAATCCTGATAACGCAGAGACCCATAACAATCTCGGTCTTTGCTATACCAAATTAGGCAAATATGACATGGCAAAAAAAGCTTTTAAACAAGCACTTAGGATTATGCCTGATTTTGCAGAGGCTCATTATAATCTTGGGGTTGCCTATGGAAAACTGGACATGCATAGAGAGGCACTTGAGGCGTATAAACAAGCAATAAAGATTAAACCTGAGTATACAAAGGCTCATTTTAATCTTGGTATTGTCTATATTATTCTGAATGACAGAGGTTCTGCTTTAGAGGAATACAAGATTTTGAAAGAACTTAATCGTGAAATGGCTAACGATTTTTTTAATAAAATTTATGAATGAATTTGGCTATATCCGAGTTTCCCAAAAGCAATAACCGACGCAAATTCAAGCAGATATTGGAATTGGTGCCTGTTTCCGTTGTACAGATTTACGCATGAATTCGATCAAGGATATCCGATTGGCCAAGGGTTGCGCTCGA
The DNA here is from genome assembly GCA_041478735.1 of Thermodesulfovibrionia bacterium. Classification (GTDB taxonomy): domain Bacteria; phylum Nitrospirota; class Thermodesulfovibrionia; order Thermodesulfovibrionales; family SM23-35; genus JBGOWS01. Next base: position 4,013 of record JBGOWS010000226.1, read on the forward strand.
ATAGGA
>JBGOWS010000007.1:0-20446 GCA_041478735.1 Thermodesulfovibrionia bacterium
AATTGGTTTTTGAGTTTTAAGATCATACGTTCTTGCTTTACTTTCAGATTTTACTATATTGCAGGATTAAAAGGGCAGATAGACATTTTGGTATCCTTTATTATGCCGTTATTAATAATTCTGCGGGCGAGTCCTTTATGCCGTATCGCCCGCCATGTCCGCCGGACAATTAATCTACCAAGCACCCCTTCCCGAGAATGCTTGAATAAAACTATAGCAGATTGCAAAACACATATCAACAATAAATTACTTATATAACAAGTGCAAAGCTTTTGCCTATCTTCCTGTTTTATGATATTATGAATATTATGAACTAAAAAGTATGCGAGGTCTTTTATGGATTATTCTGCAAAAAAGGGGCGGGATACCCTGCCCGAGTTCCAAAAGTACCTGCTCGACAAGAAACTTGTTCCAGAGGCTAAGGTCTCATTTTTCGCTTATTGGGTCGGACGTTTTCTCCATTATGCCCAACGGCACGACCTTACTGCAACGGGGTATCAGGAATCAAACATTGCGGCTTTTCTTGATGATTTGCGGTTAGACAACCGCATTCCGGACTGGCAGCCGCGCCAGGCAGAGGACGCTCTGAAGCTCTACTATTTTCATTACCTCGGCCAGACAAAGCCGGAGTCGGCTTCACATGCAGCAATTTCATCCGGGGGCGCGCCTGAGGTACTTGCCGAGATGAGCCGTCTGATCAGGCTGAAACATTACTCGTACAGCACGGAGCGCACTTACCTGCAATGGACGGAACGGTTTTTCGCGTATATCAAGGAAGCGGGCAGGGAACGGTTTGACGATCTGACGTCGGAAGATATCAGAGACTTCCTGAGCCACCTTGCGCTCAGGCAGCGGGTCTCGTCTTCGACGCAGAATCAGGCATTCAATGCGCTCCTTTTTTTATTCCGCAATGTCTTGAATAAGGAAACAGGCAATCTCGACACCACTGTCCGGGCAAAGCGGGGGCCAAAACTGCCTGTTGTGCTCTCGGTCGATGAGATAAAGGCAGTGTTTCAGCATCTCTCCGGCCAGGGTCTTCTGATCGGACAGCTTTTGTACGGCGCGGGCCTTCGTCTCATGGAACTGGCGCGACTGCGCGTAAAGGACATAGATTTCGATGCTGACACTATTTTCGTCCGGAGTGGTAAGGGCGACAAGGACCGTTCGACTGTGCTCCCTGCGGCAGTGAAGGAGCGGCTGCGGGAACACTTGGAGAGGGTGAAGGCCATGCACGAGCAGGACCTTGCAGCCGGGCACGGCGCAGTGTATCTGCCCGATGCGCTTGACCGCAAATATCCGAATGCGCCCAAAGAGTGGGCGTGGCAGTATGCCTTTCCGTCGTCAACCCTTTCGGTAGACCCCCGGAGCGGTATCGTACGCCGGCATCACGTCAGCGATACGACGATCCAGACAGCGATTAAAAACGCGGTGCGGAAAGCGGGGCTAGCGAAACATGCGTCAGTCCATACATTGCGCCACAGTTTTGCTACGCATCTGCTTCAAAACGGCGTCAACATCAGGGAGGTGCAAAGTCTCCTCGGGCACAAGAACCTTGAGACGACAATGATCTATACGCATGTGCTCAGAGATATGTCGAATGCTCCCCAGAGCCCACTTGATGCACTTTACTCAGACAAGTAACGGACTGAGAATTGGATATTCGAAAAATGGCGGCGACAGGCCAGGGTTCGGAATGACAATTTCTGTTCAACCCTTCGTAATTCGGGTTAGATTACAGATTTTTAATAACTGCATGTTCGTTGCATTCTGGAAACCGGGGACATCGCAAACAATCTCCCCATATTTTCTGAGGAAGGCTTGATTTATCAATCTCAACAAAACCTATTTTTTTGAAAAATTCCGGCTGGTAAGTCAATGCAAAAATCCTCTTTATGCCTAATGTATTTGCCTCTTTGATGCATTTCGTAACAAGGTTTTTACCTATACCTTTTTTCTGGTATTTATTATCCACTGCGAGTGAACGTATCTCTGCAAGGTCTTCCCACATAATGTGCAGTGCACATACGCCGCATATATCTCTATTATCTTCGCATACAACAAAATCTCTCAGGGTTTCATAGAGTTCATTTAGGGATCTGGGTATCATCTCTTCCCTCTTTGCGAAATCATTTATGAGCTTATGAACCTGCTTTAGATCAGAAATCTTAGCCTTTCTTATCTTCAATGAGTTGTATCCCTTCAGTAATAGCCTTTTTATTTATTCCAATATATTTTTTTTTACTGCCCGGCGTTGAACTCTCAAGGGCCTCAAATAAAGATGCCTTCTTCAACAGTCCGGTTTTTGCAATGAATACGCCTATCAAAAACATGTTAGCAGATTTTGTATTATCAATTTTACTCGATATCTTTGTTGCAGGAACTCCTACAATTTCAATGTCATCCCGCAATAAAGGCTCTTTGATAAGAGATGAATCGAATATAAGCAAACCATTCTGTTTAAGCCTTGGCTGGAATTTGTTGAGAGATGCATCACTCATGACAATTAGTATATCGGGATTCTTAACAACTGGAGAGCCTATTAACTCATCCGAGATGATCACAGTGCAGTTTGCGGTTCCTCCCCTTATTTCCGCCCCATAAGATGGAAACCATGTTACCTCCCTGTTCTCAAGCATACCTGCATATGCAAGGATTCTTCCCAAAAAAAGTATTCCCTGACCACCAAAGCCTCCTATTATAATCCTGTGTTCCAGTTATCCTGTCTCCTTAAATATATCTTTTAATGTCCCGAGCGGATATACAGATATCATTTCTTTTCGAATCCATTTTATTGAATCTTTTGGAGAAAGTCCCCAGTCAACAGGACATGGTGATAGTATCTCGACAAGACTGAACCCTTTGCCTTCCATCTGGTATTCGAACGACCTCCTGATTGCTTTTTTTGTATCTATCAGGTTTTTATATGAGTCTACAGATGTCCTTGCAATGTATGAAACACCCTCAATTGTGGACAGGAGTTCTGATATATGCAAGGGATAACCTGCTATTTTGACCTTTCTCCCTGAAGGAGTCGTGGTCGTCTTCTGTCCCGGGAGTGTAGTGGGTGCCATCTGACCGCCGGTCATTCCGTATGTTGCGTTGTTGACAAAAAATACTGATATATTTTCTCCCCTGTTAGCAGCGTGAATTATTTCGGCTGTTCCGATAGCGGCAAGATCTCCATCCCCCTGATAAGAAAAGATTATCCTGTCAGGCATTGTGCGTTTGAGTCCGGTTGCTGCTGCAGGAGGTCTGCCGTGTGCAACTTCAAGTACGTCAAAATTAAAATAGTCATAGGCAAATACAGCGCATCCAACCGGAGCAATTCCCACTACTTTTTCCCTGATACCTAAATTGTCGATACACTCTGCAATCAGCCTGTGGATAATGCTATGTCCGCAGCCAGGACAGAATCTGAATGGCACCTGTTTAAGACTGGCTGGTCTCTGAAATATTTTTTCCATCTGTCTCCGTTCCGTCATTCCGGGCTTGACCCGGAATTCAGTCTTTTTTTCTGGATTCCTGCTTTCGCAGGAATGATTCGCTTATAAACCTTTTTGTATCTCCAATAAAATTCCTTCAAGAAGTCCATAATCGCTTATAGTTAATTCGTCAAACTTAAAAAATTCCATCGTATTAATTGTAAATTGTATGCCCGGTATAATCAAGTCTGCCCTGTCGGGTTCAAGCCCGATAACTTTTTTTCTTTCCCCCAGGGGAAGGGCTATGAGTTTTTTGCTTATAGCCTGCAATCTGTTTAGAGGTAAATTATGGAGATGTATTTTCTCCCTTGAATAGGTCTCGAGCCCGAGGTCAATCGAGGCAATAGTAGTAAAGGTGCCGGCAGTTCCAATAAGGTATGTATCTCTTTCTATATATTGTCCGATCCTGGTTTTAAGGCCGTCTAAAAATGATAGGATTTCCTTGTTCAAATCTGCAATATCGGCCTCAGAAACAGGATCGGTTTTAATCTTCTCTGCAAGTTTTATAACCCCGACAGGAATGCTTTCCATGTCAACGGGGTAGTTTTCTTTATAGAAAATCCATTCTGTACTCCCCCCTCCCATATCAACAATGAGGAATGATTTATGACTGACGGGTGTCGAGTCCGGAAAGGATGAGATAATACCTTTAAGTATTAAGTCGGCTTCTTTTCTGCCTGATATAACCTCTATAGAGATACCTGTATGAGCAAATGCCTTTTTTATAAAAATATCTGAGTTGGAGGCTTCACGCAAGGCACTTGTAGCAACAGCCTTTATATACTTAACTCCATGTCTTGAAATAACAGAAGTGAATTCCTCGAGTACCGCTATTGAGGCTTCAATGTTTTTATCTTGAAGTCTTCCAGTCTGATTGATACCATTGCCTAATCGTGTTATCTTCCGGTCAGAAAATACCCCTTCTATCCTATTATCTTTGACCTTTCCGATCAGGAGTCTGATCGTGTTGGAACCTATATCTATAGATGCAAGCAGTGACATTGCAAGATATTATAAACCAGTGTTCAGGTAAAGACTATATTTTACTGAAATAGGTTGATTTTATCTTGTTTACTATGTTATAAAAATAAGATTTCTTGCCTTTTCTTTAGAGGGGGCTGAAAATTATAATGAAAATAATAATTAAGGAGAATCTTGAATGAATATATATGAAAATATTGTTATTCTTGATGCAGCACTTGCTGATGAAGAAGCAGAGGCAGCTATTACAAAGATTAAAGAACTCATTACAGACCAGGGGGGCGAGGTTCTTAAGGTAGATATCTGGGGCAGGAAGAAACTCGCTTACGAGATTAAAAAACAAAAGAAGGGGTTATATGTACTTTTGTTCTATAAGACACCACCTGCAGCAATTAAAAAGATAGAGGAACTCTACAAGGTCTTTGATGCTGTGTTAAAATATATAATTATAAAACTTGATACTAAGCAGGTACGCGATCTTGAAAAGATCGAAGCTGTTTCAGAACCTGCTGAACAAAAAAGTGAAGGTTAGTTAAATGTATAACAAGATAATACTCATAGGTAACCTTACAAAAGATCCTGAACTAAGATATACCCCGCAGGGGACGCCTGTGGCATCTTTCAGGCTTGCGGTAAACTACAGGTATAAGCAGGCTGACGAGGTAAAACAGGAGACGACTTTTATAGACAATGTAGTTTTCGGAAAACAGGCAGAATCCTGTAGCAAATATCTCAACAAGGGGAGTTCTGTTCTTGTTGAAGGTAGACTTCAGGAAAGAAAATGGGAATCGAATGGGCAACAGAGGAGCAAGTTCGAGGTAATTGCACAATCTGTAAGGTTTCTTTCAAAGAGGGGAGGTTCCCAGGAGCAAGTAGTAGAAGGGGATGTCATTCCGCCTGAGGAAACTACCGATTTAGAACCATTTTAAAAAGAGGGAAAGTAAAGCAATTTTTTGAATGTTAACACAAAAGAAAATAAAATAATCCCCCCTAACCCCCCTTTATTAAAGGGGGGAAGGGGGGATTAAGAAAGAAGGGAGTTAACTTGCAGTATAAGAGATTCCAGAGAAGAAAGTTTTGCAGATTTTGTTCGGAAAAAGTAGAGTTCATAGATTACAAAAATATCAAGGTTCTCAAGAGCTATCTCACCGAACGGGGGAAGATCCTTCCCAGAAGAATGACGGGTAACTGTGCAAAGCATCAGAGAGAATTGACGGAGTCTATAAAGCGAGCAAGAAGCATAGCATTGCTTGCTTTTGCGGAAAAGTAGGATGAGGATCCCAAAAGCTTGGGTTCCTCTCTTAGCAAAAAAGATAGTAGAAAATAGCATATCCAAGGTACTCTTTAAGCCAGCCGTACCTATAGAAAAACTCCTATTAAAGATGGAAGAACTTATCCTGAATGAACTTACTGTAGAGGACAGGTTGAACGAAGAGGTCAGGGAACTGTTAAAAAAACATTCCTCAAAAATAGAGCAAGGCCATATGGATTACAGGAAACTTTTTGAACTTACAAAGCAGAAACTTGTGAAAGAAAGAAACCTTGTACTATGATGCTCTCTGATGATAAGATCACGCACCTGAGTCATATACTTCTCAAAGGGCTTAAAGAAAAGAAACTCATTGAAGTTGTAGAGGAAGAAAGTAAGATAAGGGCTGAGATTAAAAGAGCTATTATTTCAGAACTGAAGATAGGGGAAGAAATCGATTCTGCTGTCAGGAGGAAACTTCAGTCATTTTCAAAAAAGATAGTTGAAGGAAGTCCTGAGTGGGAAATCCTATACAAGAAATTCTTCAAGGAAGAGGAGATAAAAAGAGGCAGAGCTTCTGGTTAAAAAATGAAATTTTCAATGGACAAATTTTGAATTAATCGAATCCAATCGCCTAAGCCAACCACTTGACACGTAAAGTAGTTAATTGCTAAATTATTAGCACTTAACCACTGAGAGTGCTAAAGATGCAAATGCTTGATGAAAGAAATAAAAAAGTCCTGTGCGCAGTTGTTCAGAGCTATATTAGCTCCCCTCAACCTGTGGGTTCAAGGGTTGTGACTAAAAGGTATTCTTTTGGACTTTCACCGGCTACTATAAGGAGTATAATGGCAGATCTTGAAGAGATGGGATTCCTTACGCAACCCCATACATCAGCAGGCAGGGTACCAACAGACATGGGTTACAGATTCTTTGTGGATGCACTTGTTGCACAGAAATATTATTATTCAAACATGGACATTCTGCAGGAGGTCTATAAAAGACTCGAGGCATTAAGGAATAACCTAGATGTATTTCTAGGTGAGACAACGAAAACCCTCTCTAAGTTATCTCATTACCTTGGGATTGCGGCATCTCCAGGGCTTGATAAGACGATCCTGAAAAGAATTGAACTTCTTAAATTCAAAGCTAATAAAGTAGCCGTGATATTATTTACAGATGAAGGGCTGATTAAAAACAAGGTTATATACCTTGATCCTGAGTTTACCCAGAAAGATCTCAACAGGATTGCCAGTTACCTTAACTCTGAATTCTCCGGACGTACATTTAATGAGATAAGACTAATGGTTTTAAAAGAAATGTCAAAAGAAAAGACCAAATGTGATAGGCTTATTTTAAAGGCAATGAGGATATGTCGGGAAGCACTTTCTTTTCCACATAGCGACCTTTTTGTATCAGGACTTTCAGATGTACTCGATCTCCCCGATTTCGCTGATCTAAAAAAAATAAGGGAGTTATCAAGGGCAATAGAGGACAAACATACTATAATAAAGCTACTTGATGAAGTCTCGGGGAGTGACGGTGTTCAGATATTAATCGGCTCGGAAAATTCGATGGATGAGATGAAAAAATTAAGCATGGTAGTTGCTACGTGTAGGGAAAATGGTCGACCGGTTGGTGTTGTCGGTATAATCGGACCTACAAGGATGGATTATGAAAAGGTTATTTACATAGTTGATAATACAGCAAAGTTTATTACAGAAATGCTTGCAGAAAGGTGGGCATAACATTGCAAGAGCATGAGATGAGTGAAAATCAATTAAGCTCGAATAAAGAAGAAACAGAAGCGAAAAGTAGCGTTGAAGAAGTGGCTGATGAAAAAGAACGGCTAACCGCAGAGCTTCAGGAGATAAATGATAAATATTTAAGGCTTTATGCTGAATTTGAAAATTATAAGAAAAGGGTTAATAAGGACAAAGAAGAAATATTTAAATATGGCAATGAAAGTCTTCTTTATGATCTGTTACCCGTTATTGATAACCTTGAGATGGCATTGAAGCATGCTACGAACAGTGTTTCGGAAGGGCTTGTGCAGGGAGTAGAAATAACATTAAAAGAACTTCAGAGGACACTCGAAAAATTCGGTCTGAGTCCTATAGAGGCGAATGGCAAACCTTTTGACCCTTTGGTGCAGCATGCTATGACGCAGGTTGAGAGGGACGATGTTGATGAAAAGACAGTTGTGGAGGAGTTCAGGAGAGGATATATGTTCAGGGATAAAGTATTAAGGCCGTCTCTTGTTGCAGTATCAAAAAAAACAGTAATTAGTCAGGAAAAGGCAGAAGAAGAAATCAAGATAAATATAAACATAGAGGAGGAATCTTAAAAATGGGAAAGGCAATTGGAATTGACCTCGGAACCACAAACTCAGTTGTGGCAGTTGTTCAGGCCGGAGAGCCGGTAGTAATTCCAAATCAGGAAGGGACCAGAACAACTCCATCAGTTGTGGCCTTTACAGAAAAGGGAGAAAGACTTGTAGGACAGATTGCAAAAAGACAGTCGATAACAAATCCTGAAAACACAATATTTTCAATAAAGAGGCTTATGGGAAGGAAATATAACTCGCCGCAAGTAGAGCATGCAAAGAAAAGACTTCCCTATAAAATTGTTGAAGCGCCTAATGGTGATGCCCATGTTGAAATAAGAGGTAAGCATTATTCTCCACCGGAGATATCAGCAATGATCCTTCAAAAGCTCAAACAGGCTGCTGAGGATTATCTCGGAGAAGCGGTATCGGATGCGGTTGTCACAGTGCCTGCCTATTTTGACGACAGCCAGAGACAGGCAACAAAGGATGCTGGAAAGATTGCGGGACTTAATGTCCTTAGGATAATAAATGAACCAACAGCCGCATCACTTGCATACGGCATGGATAAAAAGAAAGAGGAAAAGATTGCAGTGTATGATCTTGGTGGAGGGACATTCGATATATCAATCTTAGAGATTGGAGAAGGTGTTATAGAAGTAAAATCCACAAATGGCAATACATATTTAGGTGGTGATGACTTTGACCTCAGGGTTATAGACTGGATGGTTGAAGAGTTCAGGAAAGACCAGGGCATAGACCTGAAAAGTGATAAGATGGCGTTACAGAGGCTGAAAGAAGCTGCTGAGAAAGCAAAGGTAGAGCTTTCGAACGCTATGGAGACAGAGATAAACCTTCCGTTTATAACTGCAGATGCAACGGGCCCCAAGCATCTGCTTATGAAATTGTCCAGGGCAAAACTTGAACAGCTTGTTGGAGACCTCATCGAAAATACGATAGGCCCGTGCAGAAATGCCTTGTCCGATGCAAGCCTCTCTTCATCAAATATAGATGAAGTCTTGCTCGTAGGTGGCCAGACCAGGACACCTAAAGTCCAGCAAACAGTGCAGAGTTTTTTTGGCAAGGAACCTAATAAAACTGTGAACCCTGATGAGGTAGTTGCTGTTGGAGCTGCAATACAGGCTGCTGTTCTGAAAGGGGAAGTTAAAGAGGTGCTTCTTCTCGATGTTAGTCCTTTATCCCTCGGGATAGAGACACTTGGTGGAATCTTTACAAAAATAATAGAAAGAAACACTACCATCCCTACAAAGAAAAGTCAGATATTCTCCACAGCAACAGATAACCAGCCTGCTGTTTCAATCAAGATATGTCAGGGCGAAAGGGAGATGGCTACAGATAACAAACTCCTCGGTAATTTCGAGCTCCTCGGCATTCCACCCGCTCCAAGAGGAATCCCGCAAATAGAGGTAACATTCGATATCGATGCGAACGGCATACTGCATGTCGCTGCAAAAGATCTTGGTACAGGTAAAGAGCAGTCTATAAGGATAACCGCATCGAGTGGCCTCAGCGAAGAAGAGATAAAAAAGATGATGCGTGACGCCGACTCACATTCAGATGAAGATAAAAGGAAAAAACAGCTCGCAGAGGTAAGGAATGAGGCTGATACACTGATCTATACAGTGGAAAAGTCTTTAAGGGATTATGGTGATAAACTGACTGAATCTGAGAAGAAAGAAATCCAGGATACCCTCGAAAGTTGCAAAAAGGCAAAAGATACGAGTAACGAAGTATCTGAAATAAAATCTGCAATAGAAAACCTCACAAGGGCATCTCACAAACTGGCAGAACATATATATAAGGGTGCTGGAGCAGAGGCGGGTGCAGGCGCTGCCGGAGCTGGGGCGGAGGCTGGTGCAAAAGGCCCTGAAGAAGAAGTTGTAGAAGCGGAATTTGAAGAAGTTGATAAGGAGAAAGGAGAAAAATAGAAAGTAGCAGGTAGTAAGTAATTATAAGTAGTTATTTTTTACTTTTTACTGCTTACTGCTTACTGCTTACTTTTTAATATGAAGGACTATTACGAGATTCTGGGCGTATCAAGGGATGCATCTGAAGCTGATATAAAGAAGGCGTTCAGGCAACTTGCCCTTAAATACCACCCTGACAGGAACCCGGAAAACAAAGCAGCAGAAGAAAAATTCAAAGAGATAAACGAGGCATACTCCTGCCTGATTAACCCTGAGAAAAGGGCTAATTATGACAGGTTCGGGACTGCGGAAGGGGTCGGAGCAGGTTTTGAACCATTTGGTACAGGTTTCGGTGATATATTTGAAGATATCTTTGGGGATTTCTTTGGAACATTTACTGGTAGCCGCAGGCCAAGGCCGACGAAAGGCAATGACCTTAGATATGATCTTGATATAACATTAATGGAAGCAGCTTTCGGCACAGAAAAGACTATAGAAGTGCCGAAGTGGGAAAACTGTGCTGAATGCGGTGGAACGGGCTCAGCTCCGGGGAAATCGCCTGTTACATGCCCGAATTGTAAAGGAGGGGGGCAGGTGAGATTTCAGCAGGGTTTCTTTAGCATCTCCAAAACATGCGAAAAGTGTGGCGGTGCAGGAAGGATTATTACAGACCCTTGCAAGTTTTGTAAAGGGCAAGGCAAAGTCAGAAAAATCAAAAGCATACAAGTAAAAATGCCCGCAGGTGTAGACACAGGCTCAAGGCTCAGAATCTCTAACGAGGGAGAGATGGGTCTTTACGGTGGTCCTCCTGGTGACCTCTATATTGTCCTCAATATTGAAGAGCATCCATTCTTTAAAAGAGAAGGGAATGACCTGTATTGCGATGTTCCTTTGTCATTCCCTCAAGCAGCCCTTGGATCTGAAATCGAGGTGCCAACTATTGAAGGAACAGCCAACATTAAAATTCCGCAAGGAACACCTTCAGGAAGAATATTCTATCTGAAAGGAAAGGGTATCCCAAGACTCGGAGGTCGGGGCAGAGGAGACCAGATTGTGAGGGTTTATGTGGATGTTCCTAAAAAAATTACACCAAGGCAGAAGGAAATCCTTGAAGAATTTGCACAAATAAACGGGGATGAAGTATCAAAATCCTTCAAAGAAAAACTCAAGGACCTCTTTACAGGAGCAGAAAAGTAAAGAGCGAGGCAAATATCTCCCAATCTTTGCGATAAATATGGAATCTTTTTTCACTGGTTCCTCCTATGATACTCCTGAAGATCACCCTCGTTTGCTTGGGGACCGGTTATTTCTAAATACTCGCTGGTATTTTGTAGGAAGGAACACAAGAGAAATTATCAGATCACGCTCCCTGGCTGTCAAGGGCTTTTACGATAGAAAAGCCTGGGCAGAGTCCTCTTATAGAGTATTCAAATTAATAGAAGGCTGCGGCGGACGTTTTCACTTGAGCGGGTTAGAAAACTTGCGTTCTTGTCAGAGACCTGTAGTTTTTATCAGTAACCACATGAGTACCTTGGAGACCTTTGTACTTCCCTGCATTATTGCACCCTTTATGGAGGTAACTTTTGTAGTCAAAGAAAGCCTGGTCAGGCACCCTTTATTCGGACCTGTAATGCGCGCTCGGGACCCCATAGTTGTAAAAAGAAACAATCCCCGTGAAGATTTTCAAACTGTTATGATCAAAGGGAAGGAATTTTTAGCCAGGGGAACTTCTGTCATTATTTTTCCCCAGAGTACCCGGACTGTAGAATTTATTCCGGAGGAATTTAATTCTCTTGGCATCAAGCTTGCTAGGGCCGCAGGTGTGCAGGTTTTACCTGTGGCCGTTAAGACAGATTTTTGGGAGAATGGCAAATACCTTAAAGATGTTGGACCCTTAAACCGTAACAAACATATCCACATGGTTTTCGGCAAACCTTTTTCAATTCAGGGAAGTGGTAAAGATGAACATAAGCGGATTATTGATTTTATAATTAATAATCTTCAGCAATGGGGAGTATTAATTAAAAGGGAAATCGTCGTATAGTGCCAAAACATCAGGAGATAAAAAGATTTAGCGAATGCCGAGATTATACATACCAGATATTCAGAAATTAGATGGCCAGATATCAATCACAGGTGAGAAAGTCCGATATCTTACATCTGTTCTCAGATGCCGAAAAGGAGATGAACTAATTATTTTTGACGGTAAGGGCAGTTGCCTGAGGACAACGATATTAAAGGCTGACAGAAAAGAAGTAATTACCACGGTCATGGAAAAATTTCCATGTAATACGGAATCTCCTATAAATATTACTCTTGTACAGGGCACTCTTAAAGGCGAAAAGATGGACATGGTTGTCCAGAAAGTAACAGAACTCGGAGTAATGGAGATAATACCTGTTGTTACTGAAAGGAGTCAGCTAAGGGAAACCAGAAAGGTCGCTCGGTGGAAGAAAATAGCAGAGGAGGCATCAAGACAATCAGGAAGAAGCGTAATCCCAATTATTCATGAGCCGGTCGATTTTAAGAAATTTTTAAATACTCGCATTTTACAAATTGCATCTCAAGGTTTGATTTTTTATGAAGAGCATGGGATGAAAATATCAGAAGCAGTAGAGATAATAAAGCAGTCATTAGAGGCAAATGTCGTTCCTGATTTAAGAACCAGTAATCCCCCTTCATCCCCCTTTACTAAAGGGGGACAGAGGGGGATTATAGAAAAGGGGGGTAAGGGTGGATTTGAAGAAAATTTTGGATTTACTATTTTTGTTGTAATCGGTCCTGAAGGTGGTTTTACAAAGGAAGAAGTTACTCTCGCAAAAGAAAAAGGTCTAGTTGTCACCTTTCTTGGAGAAAGAATTCTCAGGGCTGAAACAGCTGCAATCTCGGCAGTTACATTAGTACAGTTTTTGTTAGGGGATATGGGCTAACTGTCTTTCTCCTTTATATTTATAATCCTATCAACGGGTACGACAATCCAGCCACTTTCTGATTCAAGATGAACATCTTCCTCTTCGATCTCGATGAGTTTGCCCGTATAAACCATATCTGGTGTTTCTACGTCGACAATCTTTCCTACTAAATCTACCATATTACCTCCCATAAGTTACCTTTCTTTTTCCTCACTGACTCTTTACTACGGAGACCATAAGTATGACCACATACTAAAACTTATCATTCAGATTCTGTCATTCCGTGCTTGACACGGTCTACGACTCATAGAGAATCCAGTGCTTTTGTGAATTCCCGCTCTTGCGAGAATGACGAAAATGTTACTTTACTTATGAACTCCTTAGTAACTGCCCTTTTGATATTTTCATATTTATGTCTGGATAACAAGTTGTTCATATAATACAACAGCGACATTTTACTGTCATTCCTGCGAAAGCAGGAATCCGGAAGGTATAGATTCCCATTTTCACGGGAATGACAGGAGTAAGTGCTTCTTTGATTAACATAAGTGTCCCTGTAGTAATAATAACATGCCTTATTAAGAAAGGATGTGCTGCTCTTTTTAAAGAAAATGATAAAATAAAAATGTATAGGCTGGTACAATGCCTCAAAACTTTACAAATATTCACGACACCCAAAGGTATCTAATGCAGAAATTTTCTTTTAAAAAGATCCCTTATATTTTCATAACCATATTCTGGGCTGTTACTATGACCATGCTGATTGTAAAGCATTACTTTCCTGGAAGTTTGAAAATAGTACCTTACAAGACTGCTGTCTCGAATGAATTATTTGAAGAGCAGTGGATGGGTGCATATCTTAATGGAGAGAAGATCGGATATTCATGTAGAAAAATAACGGAATTAGATGATGGATATAGGGTCTCGGAGACACTTAAGGTAAGACTCAAGATGATGGGAGTAGAAAAGGATATGGAAACTGTTATAGATGCCAAGACTGACCAAATATTCAGGCTCTTGTCTTTTGTTTTCAAATTGAAATCTGATATAACAATGGAGATTAAAGGAAAGGTGGATGGTAAAAACCTTCTGGTATCAATGGATACAGGTGGATTGAAATCCAAACAGACAATACTTCTGAAAGAGCCTCCCTATCTAAGCCTTTCCATTATGCCTAATATCCTGAGAAAAGGGCTGAAATCAGGAGATAAAATAAGCATCCCTATCATAGACCTTGCAACTCTGGGGCAGGAATATATGGAAATAGAAGTTATAGGGAAGGATTCCATCATGTCTTTAGGCAAAAATCAGGATGCCTATAAAGTAAGAGGGATATTTAAAGGCATTGAAACCTTCGTGTGGCTTACTGAGAAGGGTGAAGTGCTAAGAGAAGAAAGCCCTATAGGGTTTACACTTGTAAAGGAGACAAAGGAGAATGCAATCAAACTGGGCAGGCCATCAATGGATTTAATAGCACAGGTCGCGATACCCTTCAACTTAAATTTGTCCCCCGATACGCAATATCTTAAGATAAGGCTTTTAGGAGTTGATTTAAAAAAGCTTGAAGTTGATGGCGGGAGGCAGACCCTGAGAGGAGATATTCTCGAGATAAAGAAAGAATTACTCGGGTCAGGAGTTGAAAATAATCCCCCCTCACCCCTCTTTAATAAAGGGGGGAAGGGGGGATTATCAGATGAATATCTTAAAGATACGATGTTCATTCAATCAAAAGACCCTGCAATCGTCTCACTGGCAAAAGATATTGTTAGCGGTGAAAAGGACATGTTGAAGATGACGAAGCTTGTTTATGAATGGGTATATAAAAACATTGAGAAGGTCCCAGTAATAAGCCTGCCCGTATCGACAGAGGTGCTGAGGACGAGGCAAGGTGATTGCAACGAACATACAACACTTTTTACAGCCCTTGCACGTGCAGCGGGGATTCCAACAAGGATAGCTGTAGGACTGACATATAAGGATGGATTTTTTTACTATCATGCCTGGCCTGAAATTTATTTCAATAAATGGGTTGCAGTTGATCCTACATTAGGACAGTTCCCGGCTGATGCATCCCATATAAGGCTGCTTACATGGGATATAGATAGGCAGTTGCAACTTATAACCATAATCGGAAAGCTCAAATTAGAGGGAATAGAATATCATTAAAAAGAAATCATTTTAGAAACAGAAATATGTCCTGATAATGGTTTAAATTTAAAGAGTTGCTGGATTTGAGACGTCCAGCGAAAAGGTCTATTTTAAGAATTTACTAAAAAACTTTTGACAATACGAAAAAATAGAAGAGGAGGACAGAGATGTTTCGTAAAAAACAGAAAAAAAAGGACGTAGAAGATGCTGAAGGAAAGAGGCTGCGAGATATCTTGGACAGCATGATCGACGGAGTTACCATCCTTGATATGAATGGTAAAATAATCGAGGTAAATCGCTCAACGCTTTTGCAGCATGGGTACACAACAAAAGAGGAAATCATTGGAAAAACTCCTGCAGAAGTATTTATAGACAAAAAAGATATCCCGAAATTTGTTAATACTGTAGAGAAAATATTGACAGGTGAACAAGTGCTATCTGAGGAATATCAAGCCAGACGAAAAGATGGAACACTATTTACGGCAAGCGTCAATGTATCTCTTTTAAAAGATATCCAAGGCAACCCTAAAGCGATAATAGCTGTCCACCGGGACATCACCGAACTCAAGGAATCGCAAAAACAGGCGGAAGAAGCGGCTGCAAGGTCAGCATCTATTATTGAGGCCATACCTGATTCAGTCTGTATTAGCAGTTTTAACAGGGATATAATTACGGTCAACAAGGCAATGGAGGAATTATTTGAGATACCCAGGGAGAAATTGCTGAGTATGAATACGTTCGATCTTGCTACCGAAGAAGATATAGCCAAGACCTCTGGGGTCGTACAGGAGCTTGTCCGGACAGGAAAACCGCAGAGTGTGGAGGTAACCGGTAGTCTGGGCAAGGCGAAAGGCAGGCCGTACTGGATAAATATGGCTTTGCTTAAAGATGAGAAAGGGGATCCTACGTCAATTATTACAGTTACAAGGGACTTAACCGAGCGCAAGCAAGCGAAGGAGGCGTTGCAAAAAGCTCACGATAAGTTAGAAAAGAAGGTTGACGAGAGAACCAAAGAGCTGCAGGAAAAACTAAACGAACTCGAGCGATTCCGAGAGGCGACCATAGACCGTGAATTCAGGATAAAGGAGCTGCGAGAGGAGGTAGAGAGACTTAAGGAGGAGAAAGGGAATAAATGAGAATAGGCCAAAAATTAATTTTAGGTTTTGCAGGGATCGCATTACTGATAGCGATTGTCGGCTATGTTGCTATTAATGCAAGCCAAAAGGCCTTGAAAGAAAGTATCGGAGAAAATTCTGCTTTATTAGTCCACGAGACAATAGATAAGATCGACAGGCATATTTATCAAAGAGTTGAAGATGTAGAAGTTTATTCAAAAAATTTATTATTGAAAAAAGCTGTCAAAAAATCCAATGAAGAGTTTGAAAAGTTAGATGATATTCAAAGGTTTATCAACCAGAAAGACCAGGAGTGGGTCTCTGCGCCAAAAGGCCAAATAACTCCGTTTATGCGGGAACTATTAGGCGCTGAATTATCAGAGGTGTTAAGAGAAAAAACAAAATTTTATGCGGAAAAATACGGATACCCTGTTTTTTCTGAGATGTATGCAACAAACAAATACGGAGTGATTATTGCCTTGACAGGAAGGACTTCTGATTACCTGCAGGCAGATGAAGAGTGGTATCAAAAAGCAACAAAAGAAAAAAAGTTTTGGGTCGGGGAAGTTGAATATGATGAGAGTTCCGGGATTTACGCCTGTGATATAGTCATAAACCTCTATGACGAAGATGGGAATTTTGCAGGAATTTTAAAAGCTGTTTTAAATATAGAAGGAGCGATTAGAATTCTGAAGGAACTTAAATCAGGACACAAAGCCCATGGACACAAAATATGTAAAACAATGGAATTTAAATTGCTTACCCAAGATGGTAGGATTATTTATTCAACGGAAAAGTTTAAAGTTTTTCAGAATATTTATAATGAAACAATAGCGCATTTTGGAAGAATAGAAGATCCAAAACTTGAAGATTATTTTATAGGGCCACCATATATGCCTGACGAAAAGGGGAAAGAATTATTATTTGCCCATGCTAACTCAAAGGGTTATAAGGATTTTAAGAGTTTGGGCTGGATTTTAATTATAGAGCATGAAACAGAAGAGATATTTGCCCCGGTGACTAAATTAAGGAATTTTATATTGTTTGCCTCGCTCGGGATAATGATGTTAGCTATCTTCATTGGTCTCTTCGTCTCTCTTTCTATCTCCAATCCTGTTAAAAAACTGAAGGATGCCACGGTTGAAATAGGTAAAGGCAGATTGGATACCAAAATAGATATTAAATCAAAGGATGAGATCGGAGACTTAGCCGATTCTTTTAACAAAATGACTACGGACTTGAAGAAAGCTTACAACAGGCTTGAGTCATACAGTAAGGACTTAGAAGAAGAGGTAAAAAAGAGGACACAAGAATTGGAGGAAGCCAAAAGCGGTTTAGAGAAGGCAGTTGATGAGAGGACTAAGGAATTACAACAAGAGCGTGCAGATCTGACCCGAAGCCAGACCGCAATGTTGTATATGGTCGAAGACTTAAATAAGCAGAGTACAAAGCTAAGAGGCGCACAGGATGCGCTTGTTCGTTCAGAGAGGTTGTCGGCTATAGGACAGTTGGCTTCAAGCGTAGCGCATGAGCTGAGAAATCCATTAGGCGTAATGAAAAACGTTGTCTATTATTTTAATATGTTAGAATTGGGTAAAGATAATGATGAGGTTAAAGAAAATTTAGACATTCTAGCCACAGAAATAGAGAACTCAAACAAAATAATAAGCGACCTTTTGGAATTCGCACGCATAAAGGAACCGACTCTCCAGCCAGAAAATATCAATACAATCATTAAAGAGGTATTGAATAGGCTGGAAAAAAGCCCTAATATAGAGGTACTTACGGAATTAGGAGATACCTTGCCGGACGTGGAATTGGATGCCTTACAGATTCAGCAGGTCTTTTATAATATAGCCAAAAATGCCATAGAGATAATGGATAAAGGCGGGGCGCTTAAGATAAAAACCAATCTAAAAGGTGATTTTATAGAGACCTCGTTCGTTGATACCGGCAGCGGGATTTCTAAAGAAAACCTTGTCAAGATATTCAATCCGCTTTTTTCTACCAAGGTAAAAGGCACGGGATTGGGCCTTTCTGTGTGTCAATCACTGGTTGAAGGACATGGTGGTAAAATTGAGGTTAAGAGCGAAGTAGGCAAAGGGACTACTTTTACGGTTAAACTGCCGGTTAAAAGGGGGTAGAAAATGGCAGAAAAAACAAAGGTATTGATTGTTGATGATGACGTGAATTTTTGCAGTACTATAGCAAAGATACTGAGTAAAAAAGGCTATGAGACCACTACAACAAAAAGCGGTTTTCAGGCCCTGGACCTGATAAAAGAAAGAGTATTTGATGTTGTGCTTATGGATATCAAGATGCCGGTCATGAATGGGGTTGAAACCTTCAAGAAGATTAAAACCATAAAACCGAATAGTGTAGTAATTTTGATGACTGCTTTTTCAGTAGATGACTTAATCAGAGAGGCTGTAAAAGAAGGGGTATACGCGGTAATACGCAAACCCTTTGATATTGATACAACCATTAATATAATAGAGAGAGCAAAAAATGGAGCCTTGTTGACTGTAGTCGATGATGACCCGGAGATTTGTAAAACGATGAAAAGCGTTTTTGAAAAAAAAGGATACGGTGTGACTACCTGCGCTACAGGAGAAGAGGCAATTTCTCTTGCAAAGGAAAGACCGCAAGATATACTTTTTATTGATATGAAGCTGCCGGTCTTAAATGGCCTGGAGACATATTTAGAGATTAAAAAGATAAACCCTAAAGCTGTAGCAGTGATAATGACAGCTTATCGCCATGAAGTGGACGAGCTAATGGAACAGGCGGTTAAAAATGGCGCTTATGCCTGTCTATATAAGCCGTTTGACATGGATGAGGCTCTTAAGATAATTAATGAGATACATAAGAAGATTCATAGTTAAGATCAAAAACCCAAAAATCGAGGAATATTAGAGTGAAAGATAAAACTATCGATATCCTTATTGTGGATGACGATTCCAATATCCGAAAGACGCTTGGTAAGATTTTGAAGCTCAAGGGCTATAATGTAGAAAGCGCAGGGGCAGGTTCTGAGGCCATATCTTGCGCCAAAAGCAAATTCTTTAATATTGTTTTTATAGATGTAAGACTGCCTGATGCAAGCGGACTAGAAGTGCTTATGGCCATAAGAGAGATTAATGAAGATACTGTAGCTATAATGATAACCGCTTATGCTTCTATAGATTCATCTATTGAGGCTATGAATCAGGGCGCTTACTCTTATATTACAAAACCTGTCAATATGGACCAGGTTCTGGTAGTTATGGACAGGGCGCTTGATAAACAGCAGCTTTCGATGGAAAACAAACGCTTGTTGAAGGAACTTATGCTAGCTCAGGACGAACTTAGAGAAAAGAACCGCCAGTTAGAAGAACTTGCTATTACAGACCCGTTAACAGAATTGTTTAACAGGAGGCATTTTGATACCACCCTGGAAAATGAATTCAACAGGTCAATAAGATACGAGTCCCCGACTTCCTGTTTGATGATAGATATAGACTATTTCAAAAAGATTAATGATGAATATGGTCATGCTACAGGAGATATGGTTCTCAAAGAGATAGCAAAGCTAATAAAAAGCTGTGCAAGGGAAACAGATACTGTGGCGAGGTTGGGTGGAGATGAGTTTATTGTGTTGCTTCCCGAAACAAAAAAAGAGGAGGCCTTACGAACTGCGAAAAGAATACTTGAGGCGATTTCACATCGTCAATTTTCAAATATCTGCGGACAAATTACTGTAAGTATCGGTACTGCCAGTGTGCCAGAGGCTTCTATAGATACTGCCGAGAAATTAATTCGTGCATCTGATTTTGCGCTATACGAAGCAAAAGCTAATGGGCGTAACAGGATAGAAGGGTTGGTCTGATATTACGTAGCATATTCTGGAAATGCGACCACAAAAATAATTCCAAAAAATTTTCCCAATCTGTTCTGCTCCTGGAAATATCTCGACCATTGTGGTTATGCATGCCTCTGGTGATATATATCATTTATCCTTTATTATATTCAAATCTATAGAGGCTCTTGCAAAAGTCCATTACCCCCTCACCCTTGCCCTCTCCCACCAGGGGAGAGGATTGATAAATAAGCCCCTCCCTTGATGGGAGGGGTTGGGGCGGGTGCCCATTTGAGACTTTTGCTATTAGCTCTGTATATTAATCATTTTCTACTTCTTGTGGTTGCCTGATTATGCACTATTTCGGCGCCAATCAAAAAGATACACGAAGAGTAAAACATCCAGAGTAAAAATACGATAATTGCGGTTAGTGGGCCGTATATAGTACCGAATTTCACGACGCTTCC
>JBGOWS010000104.1:0-7157 GCA_041478735.1 Thermodesulfovibrionia bacterium
GAACTCTATTTCAAAAATTCCTGCAACCCTGTAAAGCTTTTTCACATCAGTTATCCTGAAATCACTTGTTTCACCGTTTGCAACTGCAAGCAATATAAAAGCCATATCTCTCGCATGATCTGAATGGGCTGCTGATCCTGCTACAGCCATTCTCAAGAGGTTCCTCGAAGCAACCGTTGGCAGCATAGCTCCGCACACCCCCCTTGCCTCTTCTTCAGCGTTTTTCCCAACAAATCTACATGGCCCCATATGACATATCTTGCAACATGCACCTGAAGCACCAATAGGGCAGGGTTTAAGTCTCTGTGCCCTGTCAAAGCATGTCTCTATCTCATGGGATTCGCCCCACTCTATTATCTTTTCTGCAGCTTCATCTGCACTTTTTAGAACTTTATCCATGTATCCTCCTAAAAAAGTTAAGAGTTAAAAGTTGAAAGTTAAAATTCTAAAAAAAATTCCACAACTTTTCACTTTACACTTTTCACTATTAACTTTACAAAATTGCTTCCATCTCAAGTGCAGGATGTCCTACACTTGCAAGGAATTCGAGTAATTTTTCAGAATCCTCACAGATTGTTTCATCCGCTATCTTGTCCAGGAGGTCCGGAACCCCTTCTTCAGCAGCTCTTTTATTGAAATCCTCTTTAAGACCCTCTTTCAGGTTCTTAGTCATCCAGACAATTCGCTTAATCCCCCCGTCGCCATGGAGAAATTTTTCACTTACTATAAAGTTCCTCCCGATACCCATAAATCCAGGGTTCTGTGTGCCTCCGCCGACACTCCCAGCCAATGTTGAAAATTTCATTCCAACGGGAGTCATACCTGTGTGCCCCCGCTGAACTATCATCACACCGTTTGCCTCTGGAACTATCGCAACAATGCATTCGAAACAACCGCAGGAGGTCATAGGATTTTCCATTATGGTATAAAGGTTAAGTGTTTCGACCGCGCCACCTGAAGCCTTCTTCAGATATTCATCAATACCCGAATATCTACCGTATCTTGAATCCAAAAGCTCGCCTTTGGTTATAGGCTGATTCCCACCTGTAGGGTCTATCTCGAATGCAGCCTTGCAGTCAAGCCAGTTGTATGCTCCGCAGAGACCAAGTCTTTCAGGGCTGATAACGCATACATGGCTTGGTGCAAACGACTGGCAAAGGAGACATGAATAAAATGTATCGACTGCCTCATCTACGAGTCCCCCGAGCCTCTTGTCACGCTCTTTGTATGCATTTCTTGCTTCCTCAAGAAGTCTTAATACATCTGCCTCATCCGTATAAATCGTCACCTGAACTTTATCCACTATTGCCCTGAACCTGTGGTGGGTCATTGTAGCATTGATTATTCCGAGATGTTCAAGTGTAAAACCATCTTTTTTGGCATTATGGTTTATTCTTATCCAGTTCAAATCGCGCTGGCCCATATGCCATACACCTTGAGCCTCATTTATATTGTGGTGTATTTTTCTTTCTATAACAGATTCAAAGTCCTTCTGCATCTTTCTTCCTGCTACATCTATGACAATGCCGAGAGGCATCTTTCCGCCTTCCTCATACCTTTCTTGCCAATTATCGCCAACGACTATAATTTTACCATCCTCTATATCGTCCATTTCCCTCATCCTCACAAATTCAAATGAAGGTGTTCGCTGCCCGCCGAACTCTATAAACATATCCTCTTTTCGTATCCTCTCACCCTCAAATGCCGGGCCATATGCAACAGGGATAGGTGGCTTCTCGACAATGATCTTTAAACCCCTGACCTCTATCGCCTTCTGAACAATCTTATCATGGTCGAATTCTTTATCGACCTCTTCATATAAGCATACTCCTGTTGGGTGTATAACAGGCACGTCTGTATCGCAAACTGCAGGATATCCCATATTAATAGCGCCTGCACCAGTAGTCCACTTTATATCATCAAGTTCACCTAAAACTAACGCAAAAGCAAAAACCCTGTCCTTTGTGTATTTGAGATGACCCTTAAAATCGCCAGGCTTCTTACCTCCAAAGATGAGCGACGCCCTTACTGACCAGCTCAGAGGATAAATAGTATGTTCCGTATCAGGCCCTACCGGGACTATTCTTGTATCCCACCCGAGTTCAACCCCTCTTCTTAAAAGCTGCTTAGTAACGCTATTGCCGTTCACATGTCCTGAAAGAAAAGTAAGGATATTCTTCTCCTGGAGTTCCCTGATAATCTTTTCAGCAGTATCATCATCAGGGGCAGCGCCAATAACTGCTGCAAAACCAGGCATGGTTCCGTCAACAAGTTGGATACCTAAACTTCTCTGGATGGTATCTGTTATAAATCCATTATAGACATACCCTGTATCAGGGTCTGTCACAGGCTCAAGGCCATTGATATAACGTAATGCCATTATTATCTCTTCTGCGAAAAGCGTTGCCATGCCTGAGTCAAGGGCCTCGCCTAAATACGGTTTCCATAAATGCGCTTCAGGTTCCGGGTGAAGTAATTCCTTCGCCATTCCGAGCGCCACCCTCATGTCAGAAAGGGTCTTTACAGGAAAACCCGTCATGGCATATATCATGGGCAGATAGTAAGCAGTATCTGGGAATTCAAATGCAAAAGCCTCACCCTTTTCAGCAATAGCCTTTTCGAGCATCTCTTCAGCTTGTTTTACAAGTATATGTGAACCTCTTATAGCCGCTGAGGCTATTAACTTAGACATCCTGACCTCCTAATAAAAATAATCTCCTATTGTTTGCTTGCCATTCTAGATCTTAGAAATGCTGGGATTCCGTTCGCCTCTCTTGGACCAACTGTTATCTTCCAACCTTCAAGCTTGTCTTCTATTGCACCACTAAGAATCGCTACATATCCTGGAATTATAAGCTCCCTGTGTTTTATCTCATTCTCTATGCTGCTTTCCTTAATAAACTGCGCAATCTTACCTGCTGTAAACTTTCCTGCCGCCCATGCCGTAAGCACTGAAAGGCCTTCACAATCCATAACCGCGAGATAACTTGGAACCTTGCTGTTTTCAACCTCGCCAGAAACTATAAAATAGGTAAGGGAAAAGTTTGTTGTAATAAACAGAGGAGAGTCAGGTGTTGGTTCTCTGAATCTGTAAATCTTTTGCTCAACCTGCATCGGAACCTGAGGGTCTGTATAGATGTTCTGCCTCAATGTGAATAAGGCAAGGTTCTTCCACTTCTCAATACTGCTCAGAACAATTATTGAAGAGTATTTTGCAACTCCGATCACTGATATAAGTGCCTCGACAAGACTATCTTCACGCTGTGCAAAGGTTATAACAGGATAACCAAGTGGTTTGAAATTCTTCTTTATGGCCGCCCTTCTGATTAATGTATTATATTCTAGGATTTCCTTTGCCTTCCCTGCACCCGAATCTATCACCATATCTTCAACACCCATTGACTTAACCTTCTCAGTAAGGTTTGAGAGTTCATCAAGCCCTCTTGCAGTAACGCCGAGTGTTGCCTTATATGTCTTTGCAATATTTGCCATCGCTTCTGCATTTTCTGAATCTGCTCCGTATATAATCGGCTTCTTATCTGCAAATAGCTTTACAGCAGCTTCAGCAGCCTGGGGGTTAGCTGCACATATCATTACAGGTATTCCGGGTGCCTTTGTTGCAACAACCTTAGCAGCAGCCTCAAACTTTCCCACATCTTTAGAATCATTAATAATTGCTATTGCATCGATTCTCAATTTCTGGCCCACCCTATCTATTTCTGAATCCAGAACTTCCTCAACCTTTCTACTTACATCAGCTTCCGGAAGCGTATCTTTTATTTCAAGCGCAAAAACACATGGGTTAACAAACCTTTTTTCATGCCTGAAAAGCACTGTCTCCTCTCCCATCTTAACCGCCCTATCACCTACACCGAGTACAATCGGTCTTACCGGGGGAGCAGATGCCTCTCCAAGTTTTTGTTTTGCTTCCTCAGAAACATCAGGACATAAATCTAAAGATGCCTGCCTCTGGGCAAGTTTCATTGCAAAGGCAAGACAGGTAGGAAACCCGCACTTCTTACAATTCGTCTTTGGCAAGAGTTTAAATATTTCAACGCCAGTTAACGCCATCTCATACCTCCAAAAATTCCAAATCCGAAGCACGAAATTCGAAACAAATCCGAATACTCAAATGTTCAAAACATACAACGTTATTGACAATATTTGTTGTTTTGGTCATTAGAATTTTGGTCATTTGATATTGTTACGGATTTAGGATTTAGAATTTAGAATTTGTCATTAAATTAGTTCCTCCATCACCTGCTCCAATGCATTAATAGCCTTAGGGTGCCTCATTATTAGAAGCTCAACACCAGCCAGAAGTAGAGCTGTCGCGGTAACTGCTTCCCATATTATTCCTCTTTCTTCTGCAGAACCCCACTGAGGCATATCTGTTTCGCCAGCCTGCGTTTCTTTTACCTTCCAGACATACATCCCTAGGTCACCTATCATTGGAGGTTGCATAGTCATATCATTCTGTGTTAAGGCAGCAAGCCTTATCCTCTCCATAACCGAATAAGTATATTCAAGACCATACCCGAGAGCCGAACACATTGGATCCGTAATCAACCTCTCTTTGTCAAACCCCATCTGCGTAATAAGTATGTTCAACTGTTTCGCGAGATTTATATCAAGTTCAGACATGGCAATCAGCTTGAGATTGTTTGCCATTGCAGCAGCAATAATCGTCTTATAATTAGCCTCCTGGGCCTTACCTATAATACAGTTTTTATCTTTTGCAGCCTCTGCTGCAGCGACCAAAACAGATGCATCCTTTTCAGCATGGTTACTACCTAGAATAATCAACGGCATATCTATCACAGAAAGAACATCCCTGACAGTTTTTGCAGCATCCTCGGGCGAACGATTTTCCCTGTCAGGGTGCGTGCCTATAAGTCTGAGTGCTATAGCCCTGGCCTTTAAAGTTTCCTGGCAAAATTTTGCCCATGATACAGGGTCATTAGAAACATCCTTATATGGTTTTTGTACATTCTCAGGCCAGTCAGTCGGGGGAACATCCTGTATTTCATATGCAATAATTGGACTGTTCGGCGTTAAACCTTCAAAGCTATGGAATGGAAGTACATTTTCGCCTCCAAATGTAACCTCTTTAGAGGCAGTACCAATAGTTACAGAGTAAACCTTACCTGAATATGTCTCTTTGGGTGGTACAAAAGCCATCTCAACCTCCAATATTAATCAATTATTATATATTATATAGTAAATTATATAATTAATCTATCTTGGCTGATATGTTCACGATATTTCCAGATAAGAATGGGCGTAAAGTGTCCTGCCCAATATCACATCTATAGTCTTTACTGTTGGTGCTGCCTCATGCGGATCTGCTATAGCAGCAGTAAGCCCTTCGTACATTAATAGGGAAAGATAAAAATTGTTCAGTATAGGTCTCAAGTGCTTTGGACACCCATTTGAAACATTACTAAGGCCTACTACTGTCTTCATAGGCGGATCGTTCAATTCCTGAAACATTTTTATTGCTTTTATAACTTTTAATGCATGATCCTGCGACGTTGCTATCTGCAATACTAAGGGGTCTAAGTATAAGTCTTCAAGTGGAACGCCGTACTCCGCAGCCCTCGCCATAATCTCTGCGGCAATGGCAGCCCGCTCCTCCGCATCTGCAGGGAGTCCGCCCTTACCGACTGTAAGACCGATAATCTTAGAATTATATTTCGCTGCGAGTTCGAGCATTGCAAACCTCTCGGGGTCATTCGATGTTGAGTTTATCAGGGGTCTTCCCCACTGGTTGTTGTGGATCTTGAGACCGGCCTCTATAGCACCATAATTTGTTGTGTCAAGACATAAAGGTAAGGGTACGACCTCCTGTATGGTGGTGACCATCCACTGCATCAATTCCTCACCACCGTCTTCAGCCGGACCAATGTTAGCGTCTATCATTCCTGCCCCTGCTTTCCACTGGGAGACTGCGATCTCTTGTATGGGTCCTTTATCCCTTTTCATCATAGCCTCTCTTACTCTCCTGGCTATTATGCTTAACTTTTCACCTATAATTAACATACTCTGGAGACTCCTTTCTGAATAGCAGGGGCGATTTCTAAATCGCCCCTGTTTAAATTTATTGCTACAAAACCTCCCTCTTTGCCTATAAAAGACTCCGGAACGGAGGTAAGTATACCATAAGTTTTGTTTACATTACCATAAATTTTATTTTTAGGTAAAGTTTTTTTAATTCATGGAGCCTCTTGCAAAAGTCCTAATTTGTCACCCTGAGCCTGTCGAAGGGTGCTCTAACTGTTTGATTTGCCGTAATTCTTCGACAAGCTCAGAATGACAGAAGTGCCCTTTTTCATGCTTTTGCAAGAGGCTCCATAGATTATATTTTTTGAAATTAAATAAAGATAATTTAAAGTTCTTGAGATGACACAAGGTAAAGGGATGTGGCATATTATATGTTAAAATGAAATATTCATGCTGACAAGTCGGCACAAAGGGGAATGAAAATACACACCCCTTAATCCCCTCTTTTTAGAGGGGAAACCGCAGAACTTCCCTCTTAATAGAGGGAGAACTTTAAACTTCCCCTCTATTAAGAGGGGTTGGGGGTGTGTTATAAAGATATTTTCAGGTGAAAAAACCAATGTTTAAAAAGGCCATATGGATAATAATATCAATTGTCTTTGCATTCGCACTTTCAGTGGTTGTTGGCATTATTAACCCATCTGAAAAAATAAATGCACTCTGGCTTGTTGTTGCTGCAGGATGTTTCTATGTCATTGCATACAGATTCTATGCCTCCTTCCTTGCTGCAAAGGTACTCGTTATAGATGAAAAGCGGATTACCCCTTCCAGGAAACTTAATGACGGGATTGACTATCATCCGACAAACCGATGGGTCTTATTCGGGCATCACTTTGCTGCCATAGCAGGTGCGGGTCCATTAATCGGCCCAATGCTCGCTGCACAATTTGGATACCTTCCAGGATTCTTATGGATACTTATAGGATCAGCACTCGGAGGCGCTGTGCAAGACATGGTTATATTATTTGCCTCTGTAAGGAGAAACGGTCGTTCTCTCGCACAAATAGCACGAGATGAGATCGGCCCTGTCGGGGGATTTGCTGCTGCATTTGCTATACTTTTTATCATTATTGTAGCGCTTGCAGGTCTTGGTC
>JBGOWS010000191.1:0-4545 GCA_041478735.1 Thermodesulfovibrionia bacterium
AATGATGTTGAGACATTTGGGGGAAGACACCGCAGCTGAAAGATTAGAAACCGCGGTGGTATCTGTAATCGCAGATGGAAAACACGTGACTTATGACATGAAGCCAACACCTGATGACCCAACAGCTGCAACAACATCGATGGTAGCAGATGCCATAATAGAAAAATTAACCTGACCCGCAATGGAAACGGACAGTCCACCAAAAAAAGAAATCCGCAATAAACTTAAAATTCAAAAAAGAACAAACATATCGCATTGCGACATAAAGGACAATAAAAATAATCCTCCTTACCCCCCTTTTCCGCACTCAGGCGGATTCGCCGAGGCGAAAGTAAAGGAGGGTAAGGGGGGATTTGAAATGTCATTTCCAAAACAAAAATTAAAATTTTTGGGACTCCTTTATTTCGAATTTCTAATTTTAAATTTTGCATTCCTGGATCTATATGTGGTTTGATATCATTCTTGTCATCATTTTTATTTCCTTAAATGGTTTTTTTGCTGCATCCGAGATAGCCGTAGTAACACTAAGACGCACACGCATCAAACAATTGATTAGTGAGGGCAAAAAAAATGCTGTAGTTTTGAATAAACTGAGAGAAGAGCCAGACAAATTTCTTGCTACAATTCAGATCGGTGTTACACTGGCTGTCGCCCTCGCATCTGCCATTGGCGGTGCCGCAGCAGTTGAATTTATAAAACCAGTCCTAAAAGACATACCGATATCATTTATCGCTGTTTCAAGCGATGCAATATCTATAGGCATTGTAGTTTCAATCATTACTTATTTTACTGTCGTTTTTGGGGAGCTCATCCCAAAGTCCATAGCACTTTCTCGTCCAGAAGCCGTTGGTCTTATGATTGCTCCGGTAATATACAAGTTTTCCAGATTGGCTACAGTATTTGTCCAAATTCTAACTGCAAGCACAAACATAATACTCAAACCTTTCGGTAAGAAAGCATTCCGTCAAAGGGGATATATTTCGGAAGAAGAGATAAAACTGCTTATTGAGGAAGGCAGAGAAAGAGGTATTTTCGAAGCTGAGGAAAGGGAGCTTATACATAGCGTTTTCGAATTCACAGATATGTCAACTAAAGAGGTTATGGTACCACCAACCCAGATGGTAACAATAAGATTGAACATGTCTGCGGAAGATATAAAAACCATAATCGCAGAGGAACAGTTTTCTCGTTATCCAGTTGCAGGTAAAGATATTAATGATATCCGGGGAATTCTATATGCAAAGGATTTCCAGAATGCGCTAGCAAAAGGGGGAGCAGACATACGAAAACTTATTAAGCCACCATTTTTCATTCCTGAGACAATGAAGATAAGCAAGCTCTTGAGAGAAATGCAGAAAAAAAGGGTTCATATGGCTTTAGTAATAGACGAATACGGGGGGGTTTCTGGTCTTGTGACAATGGAGGATATTATAGAGGAGATTGTAGGAGAAATAAGGGATGAATATGATATCGAAAGTCCTGTTATACAACTCGGCGATGGAACATATCTCGTAGACGCGTCTATCAGTATAAGGGATCTCAAAGAAGATTATAATATAGAAATCCCTGAATCTACAGAATATGAAACCCTGAGTGGTTTTTTATTAACTGCCCTTCAAAAAATTCCCAAGATTGGTGATGTTGTTGAAGTAGAAAAAAAGAGAATTACCATCTCAGAGATGGTGGGACAAAGAATTGCCAAGGTAAAACTCGAGAAGCTGCCAGAAGAAAATAAAGAGTTGGAAGAAATTTTATAGACATTATTTTTTACTTTTCCTTTATAATCTATGACTGCAATGAGGAAAAAGGTTTCAATAATAGGTGCTGGAAATGTTGGCGCAACAACTGCACAGTTCACTGCACAATCAGGTATTGCTGATGTTGTATTATTTGATATAGCAGAGGGGATACCACAGGGAAAGGCACTGGACATTGCAGAGGCATGCTCACTCTGGAACTCGCCATCTAAAATTAAAGGAACAAACAACTACCCTGATACAGCAGGTTCTGATATTGTTGTTATTGCAGCCGGTTTTCCCAGAAAACCCGGGATGTCAAGGAATGATCTCCTTCATGCTAATGCTAATGTAATCAGAGAAACGAGTATCGAAATAGCAAAGACCTCCCCAAATGCTATTATCATTGTTGTAACCAATCCTATGGACGTGATGGCACAACTTGCATGGAAGACCACAGAGTTTTCCTGCAAGCGTGTGATGGGTATGGGCGGCATACTTGATACTTCGAGATTAACAGCATTTCTCTCCTGGGAATTAAATGTATCACCGGAAGATATAGAAGCGCTTGTGCTTGGAGGGCATGGTGATGAAATGGTCCCTCTTACACGGTTTACAACTGTTAAAGGCATACCGGTCACGGAACTCCTGCCCAAAAATACAATCGAGTCATTAATAGAACGAACAAGAAAGGGAGGCGGAGAAATAGTTACATTGCTCAAATCCGGTAGTGCATATTATGCTCCGGCAGCTTCAACATTTCAAATGATAAAGTCTATACTGCTCGATGAAAAGCGGTTGCTTCCATGTGCTGCATATCTTAACGGAGAATATGGTTTTAAAGATATTTATATAGGTGTGCCTGTTATACTGGGGAAAGAAGGTATTGAAAAAATTATAGAAGTCAAATTAATTAAAGAGGAAAAGGCTCAATTTAGAAAATCCTGCACATCAGTTAAAAATTTAATAAAAAAGCTATTAATATAGGCGGGAGGATGGATGGAAAAAACGCTATCAATAGTTAAACCTGACGGGGTCAAGAAAAATCTAATCGGTGAAGTCTTAAAAAGATTTGAACAAAACGGGCTCAGGATTGCAGCGCTTAAGATGCTAAATCTGTCAAAAGAGGAAGCAAAAAGATTTTATATTGTGCATAAGGAGAGACCTTTTTATGAAAGCCTTACCAGCTCTATGTCAGAGGGCCCAATTGTGGTAATAGTCGTCGAAGGAGAAAATGCAATAAATAAAGTCAGAGAGATTATGGGAGCAACGAATCCAAAGGAGGCTGCGCCGGGCACGATCAGGGCTGATTTTGCTTCAGACATAGAGCACAATATAATTCATGGCTCGGATTCAAAAGAATCTGCTTCTTACGAAATAAGTTTCTTTTTTTCTCACCTCGATATTTACCCTGTTGCGGTATAGATTGGGATCCCTGGAAAAACCATGAAATTGCGCAATATGTCATGCTGAACCCTGACCTGTCACTATGGCAATATTGACTTTCAGTCACTAAAAAAAGTATATTGTATTTAGAATGTTTGAAAAGTTTACAGAACGCGGAAGAAAAGCAATTATATACGCTAAGGAAGAAGCTGAAAAACGTCAGAATGACTACCTTGGTACAGAACATCTTTTGCTTGCTGTTTTAAAAGAAGAAGACGGCTTACCTGTAGCAATCCTGAAAAGGATGGGAATAACCCCGGAAGAAGTGTGCTGCGAGATAGAAAGAAACCTTCCCCAGGGAACAAACATCATGACTTTCGGTGATATACCTTTCACTCCACGGGCAAAAAAAGTTCTTGAGCTTGCTGTCGAAGAGGCCCGTCTCCTTGGTCACAATTATATTGGGAGTGAACACATCCTCCTTGGCCTGGTAAGGGAAGAAGAGGGTATCGGAGGAAAAATATTGCGAAATTTCGGTGCCAACCTTCTTGGAGCAAGACAGCTCACAATCAATTTCTCAATAAGGGCGCATACACAAGTAAGAGAGAAAAGGAGTACAACCCCTGCACTCGATGAGTTTGGGAGAGACCTGACGCTTTTGGCAAAGGAAGGGAAACTCGATCCTGTTATAAACAGAGAAGACGAGATAGAACGTCTAATCCAGATATTGGGCAGGAGGATCAAAAACAACCCTGTAATTATTGGGGAACCCGGTGTTGGAAAGACAGCAATAGTTGAAGGGCTTGCCCAGAAGATTGTTTCGGGTGATATCCCTGATAGCTTATTAGGTAAACGTATCATCTCCCTTGACCTCGGTGCATTAATTGCAGGGACAAAATACAGGGGTCAATTCGAAGAAAGACTTAAGATTGTTATGAAGGAAATCATCCAATCAGACAACGTTATCCTCTTCGTTGACGAACTGCATACACTTGTAGGCGCAGGCGCTGCAGAGGGATCTGTAGATGCATCGAGCATGCTTAAACCTGCTCTCTCCCGGGGTGAGATACAGTGTATTGGAGCAACTACACCGGATGCGTACAGAAAATATATAGAAAAAGATGGCGCCCTCGAACGCAGGTTCCAACCAATTAATATACAGGCCCCGAACCTAGAAAATACAATAAATATCTTAAAAGGGTTGAAATCCAGATATGAGTCTTATCATAAAGTTAAGATAAGTAATAGCGCTATTGAAATTGCAGCAAGGTTGTCTGACAGATATATCTCTGATAGATATCTCCCTGATAAGGCAATAGATGTTATAGATGAAACAGGGTCAAGAATTAAACTTAAGCGTTATACCCCTCCTCGGGAATTGAAAGAACTCGAGACCGATATACAGAAACTTTCAAGAGAGAAA
>JBGOWS010000070.1:0-9703 GCA_041478735.1 Thermodesulfovibrionia bacterium
AAGAGTTTAAGTATCAACTGCGAGACTGACGATACAGGTCACGGCATTGTGAAATACATCGCCTCAAAGCTTTGAGTTAACGATGTCGTGACCATTTTTTGAGTAAACGATGTCCTGAACGTTGTCAACTAATCCTATAGGTCCACATCGCCATGTTATTGTTTCATTCATCAGCAGCCGAATACCATCTGAGTTATTGGAAACTGATTTGATGTTGGACTCAACAAAAGACGATTTTTCTAAAACTGGCTTGAGAGTATATTCAACGATACGATTACATCGTCTGATGACAGTTACAACTTCATTGTTTCAGCGTGAATTGGGTGAATTACCTCCTCATATTCAAGAAGAAGTGGATAACAGGTTAAGGAAATTATTTGATTTGAAAT
Organism: Thermodesulfovibrionia bacterium; assembly: GCA_041478735.1. GTDB lineage: Bacteria > Nitrospirota > Thermodesulfovibrionia > Thermodesulfovibrionales > SM23-35 > JBGOWS01. The sequence goes on from JBGOWS010000070.1 coordinate 390, forward strand.
GATGGCCGCAACTTCATTTAACAACAGGCTTTGCGGCGCTCCAATATTTGGATTAATGGTTGAGGTCGCTCCATGCCGCTTGCTTATTATTTGTGATTAAGATTTAAAGGGCAGGCAGCACGGCGCCAGCCCAACGTTATGTGAAATTCCGCCACGGAGGAACAAACTACTTGATGAATAAACTTTCTCGTAATGAACTCTCTGAAATAGTTTTATCTGACAATAAAAAAGTGCATGACAAGTTTCTAAGTACGTTCTCAGTTGAAGTAAATTCCTTTATAGATGGTCTTGTACGAGTTTTTGATTATTTGGCAGAGCTTGACAATAAAATGCCAAAGGAAGAGAGGGCCGCTTGGGTTCAGATGTTTCTGTTCAGTTCTTTCAATAGTCTTCTTACATCATTTCATTTGTTAATTAGTGGGTTTCTTAATGCCCGCTGGAAATCTGATGAGAAGCTGGTCAGAAGCTTTAGCTATGGCCCTTCTTTGCTCTCATTCTCAGATAGACACTTTCAATAAGTTCAACGCAAACCCTTCCCATTTAGATGTGCGGAAAGCTCCTGATATTGTTATGAGAAAAAACAACTCTCGATTGCTGAATATTGATAAAGAGGGCTGGAAGAAGTTTTTGGAGATTAATGACTTTTTCAGTAAATACAGTCATGCCTCTGCCTTTGCCCTTTCAAGCTTAATGATGTTCCAAGGAACTGGCCAATTGGCTATAGGTGGAGAGTTTGATTATAGAAAAATTGACGAGTATAGAAAGGAGATAAAATTGCGCATTAGTGCTTGTGAGAGATTGTTTGAGACTGCTAAAGTCGTTGAGATGCATCTTGCTCAAGGCAAACACCAAAAGCAAGACTAATGGCGGCACATCACATAACATGGTGCAAAAGACTTACTTCAAAACCCTTCGGGCTTCTCTTGCACCAAGAACGTTAGGCGAAATTATGCCCGCTTGTTAACGGATTGATTTTAATGCTATATTTGGACATTGAGGAGGTGATATAGATGGCAGGAATTAAACAGCAGGTCATTCAAATGATTCAATCCCTACCAGAGGATGTCACGGTTGATGACATTGTGGCAGAACTGTATTTTAAACTGCAGGTCGATGCTGGATTGAAAGAATTAGACGAGGGAAAGGGAATTCCTCATGAAGAAATTGAAAAGCGGATGTCCAAATGGCTTACAGCATAAAATGGTCTCCAATGGCTGCTTCACACTTTGAGGAAATCTGTGGTTACATCGCTAAAGATTCAAGGCATTATGCTGTTCTTTTTGCCAAGAAAATCGTCTCGATTATTAAAACCATTCCTCAGTTTCCAAAAGCAGGTCGCATTGTTCCAGAATATAACGATGAGAATTTGAGAGAGAAGATTTATGAGAATTATAGAATTGTCTACCGTATTAAGGATGAAATTATTGAAATTGTTGCAATCTATCATGGAGCAAGGCAATTAGAAAATATTCTGTAAGCGGGCATAACTTCGTTTAACAACAGGCTTTGCGACGCTCCAATATTTGGACTAAGATTTGAGGTCGCTCCATGTTGTCCGCTTTATTATTGAGATTAAAATGGAAGGGAGACGGGCAACACGGCGTAAAGCCTTGAACGTTAGGCGACATTTTGTTTGGCATCTTAAATACAACGAGGCAAGACCACAATGGTAAACAAAAATATGAATGAACAAGAATATCAGTATATATGCACCTCATGTGGTGAAGATGTGCGTGCTGAGGATAAAGTCTGTCCAAAATGCGGTGAGGACTTGGGCGAAGAAATTTACGAGTATATATGCACAGCATGCAATGAAGTCGTTGGCGTTAAGGAAACAGTTTGTCCAACGTGTGGTGAACACATGGGGGAGGAATTTGATAAAAAAGAATTAGAGCATATCGTCAGAAAAGGGCCAGACAAAGCACATACATTTCTTATTACATATTTTGAAAGTAAAGAAAAAGAAAAAACCATAGCATTAAGTAAAATGATTGTGAAGGCATATCCTGACAGTAAACAGGCTAAGTGGGCGGCTGAAATTTTAGAAAGAGCAAATAAACTTAGACCCAAAAAGGCAAAATATGAAAAGAGAACACAGCAATACTGTCCTAATTGCAAAAGAATAACAGAAATCAGTAAACCAATATGTGAATGTGGTTACAATTTCACTGAACCAAACTTAGAAGAAATATCGTTAGTAAAACAAAAAAGGACTACGAGTAATCGTATTATTGGAATAATGATGATTTTAGTGGGAACAATCTTCTTAATCTTTCATTGGCCGTCTGATGTTTCAGCGAGAAATACCTCAATGGACAAATTCATTTACGGGATTCCTGCTTTGCTTGTTTTATTTGGATTATATAAGTTGTTTTTTGGGAGGACTCTAAAAAACCCAACAAAAACACCATTTGACTCACTTTTGGGAGATACCGAGGACACAAAAGATAAACATGACGATATTCCTTATACATTCTGTTCCTCATGCGGAAAACAGTTACTTAAAGAATTGAATTATAAACATTGTCCATATTGCAAGACCAAGTTAAAATGAAAGATGCCAAGCAAAACAGCCGCCTAACAGCGGCACAAACGGAAAAGAAAAATTCAGTAAACCTGACGGCTTTGTCTGTGCCGCAACCGTTAGGCGAAATGGGCCACTTAAAAACGAATCACAAAAAGGAGGGTAAAAATGAAAGTATATAGGTTTTTGGTTCTATCTGTTATTTTGCTGGCTTTCCTGTTGAGTTGGTTTGGCATCTCAGATGTTGAAGCTTCAAATCTCTCTCCTCGTTTGCGTGGAGAGCTTTGCTGGGAGTTTACAGACCAACAGGGTACTCAAGGTATTGCTAAGTTTAGAGTCTTACCTATAGGAGGTGGACATCATATTGTGAGTGGCAAGACAACTGCCTACGACGGAGAGCTGAACATAGTCTATGGTAATGCAGAGATAGAGGGCAATACCGTTTTGATGACACTCATTGGTTCTGGAAAAGAAAAAGATAGTACAGCTATGTGGACTTGGATTGGTCATGTGGTTTTAGATCGTTCTACACTTAATGGGACATATGAATCGATAGGTAACGACCGAAATTATTCTGACCAACCGATTGTAATAGGTGATATATTTATTGATTCAGATACAGAATATGACACTGGTTCTCTGACCTTTATTCCATGTCCCAGATAGTTAGATAGTTATTTTGGAATGTCTTAAAATAAGAATAAGTGGCTCACTTCGCCTAACAACAGGCTATAAGACAAACAGATTTAAAGGGCAAATGCTATCGCACTTCTTTTAGCCTTGTCGTTAGGCGAAATTGAACGCTGAGAATGATAAAATAAGATAATGAAAAAGACCCGTATATATGTAGACACTTCAGTTATTGGTGGTTGCTGTGATCCTGAGTTTCAGGATTGGTCTCGTGGGCTGCTTTCAGATTTTCAAGCAGGAACATTCTTATTATTCTTATCTGAACTTACCGATGCTGAAATTCAAGATGCACCAGAGGATGTTCAAAATATTTACACCGAGTTCAGAGAATGTACGGACAGGATTCTTGAGCTTACTTCTGAAGCTATTGAATTAGCTGATGCTTACCTTGATCACAATATCTTGACACAAAATTTCCGCAATGATGCCCGTCATATTGCAATAGCTACTATTGCAGGTGCGGATTTGTTAGTCAGTTGGAATTTCAAGCATATCGTCCATTTTGAAAAGATACAGAGATTCAATGCGGTAAACATTGAGATGGGTTATAAAACAATCCTGATTTATTCACCGAGGGAGGTGACAACATATGGCCGTGAAAGCCGTTGAAATGGTTCGTAAGATTAGAGACAAGCATTATGAGGAAACAAAAGGACTTTCAGTAGAAGAACAAATTAAGTTCGTTAAGGAAAAATCAGGGGAATTGCAAAAAAGACTTAAAAGGAGTCAGCGTTCAACTGCAGATAACAGAGCACAAACTACAAAGGTCTAAAAATTGCTCCACAACTTCGTTTGTGCTCAGCCGATATGTGAAAATTTTCGCTGCCAGAAATTTATGATAGAATTAGAAGCAGGAATAGGCGATGTTAAGATTTAGAGTTTATATAGATACATCAGTGATAGGTGGCTGTTTTGATGACGAATTTTCAAAATATTCCATTAATTGACATCAGGACCCCAATGGAGGTAATCGATGAAGGTTAAAAAATTTGATTCAGTAAAAATGATGAGAGAAATAAGAAAGCGGCAAAAACTTCCGCTAATAGCAGGCTAAGAGGAATAGATAAAAAAGATAATTCTTTTAGCCTGCAACCGTTATCTGACATTCGGATTGAAAGGAGAGAGTAAAAAATGACAAAACATGTATCTAATGGAACGTGCAATATTTGCGGTGGTAACTTTAGCAAGTCAACGATGACAAAGCACCTTGCGTCTTGCAAACAAGGAAAAGCTGTTCCCGACACATCATTAGGCGAACAACAGTTCAAAAAGACAAAGACTTTTCATTTGGTAATTGAGGGACGAGATTTGCCAGAGTATTGGATGCATATCGAAGCATCTGCTGATGCAAAGCTTGCAGACTTGGATGGTTTCCTTAGAGATACTTGGCTTGAGTGTTGTGGACATTTGAGCGCTTTTACAATCGAGGGCAAAACATATATGTCTGATCCAGATGAAGAAATGGGTAATGAGGGCATGGATGTGATGTTAGATGATGTCCTCCGCCCCAAAATAAAATTTTTACATGAATATGATTTTGGCACAACTACGGAACTTGTTCTTAGAGTTGTGGCAGAACGAGAAGGTGAAATCAAGAAGAAATCCATTCGGGTGTTGGCAAGGAATGATTCCCCTTCAATAACCTGTGATTCATGCGGAAAGGCCGCCACACACGTATGCAGTCAGTGCCTCTACGAAGGTAAAGGATGGCTTTGCGATGCGTGCGCTGGCACACATGAATGTGGTGAGGAAATGTTATTGCCAGTAGTTAATTCACCGCGGGTTGGAATGTGTGGATACAGTGGATAGATAAGTTGGACGTACGTCAGATGACATAGTGACACAGCACAACCGCCTTTCATCAAACCCTATCGGGTTTCGTTTATGCTTATATAGAGTCTGTTTATAAATTATAAAACCCCCCTCACCCCCGCCCTCTCCCACCAGGGGAGAGGGTTGATAAATAAGCACCTCCCTTGATGGGAGGGGTAAGGGGAGGGTGAATAATCAACATTTATAAACAGACTCTATATAATACTCAAGGAGGTTTTGCTATTTCTTATATTATCATTGACGGGTATAACTTAGTCGGTATCTACCATAAAGACCTCAAGAAGCAGAGGGATATGCTGATTGATTCTCTGATTGAATACAGGAAGAAAAAAGGTCATGACATAACTGTTGTCTTTGATGGGTGGAAGACAGGAGAGGCTCAAGAGAAACAATCAGTAACCGGTGGAATAAGGATTATCTATTCGAGGATTGGTGAAAAGGCTGATTCTGTTATCAAGCGTATAATTTCCTATGATAGGTGTGAGTGGATTGTGGTGACGTCTGACAGGGATATTGCGAATCATGCATGGGCATCAGGGTCTATCCCTGTATCAGCCGGGGGTTTTCTGCAAGCCCTTGAAAGAGGGATTCCATCTCATTTTGATGAAGAGGAAAATGAGATGGAATACATCGAACCTCAAAGAAAAGGTAACCCGCGAAAGCTCTCTAAAAAAGAAAAGGCTATCAGCAGGGCGTTAAGCAAGCTCTGATGGGGAGGATATTCAAAATAATACTTAGACAAAGACCTGCAGATGTAATAACAATCATCTTTCTTTTATTCCTCTTGACGCTGGCTCTGATGTTTTACCATGATATACCAAAGGCACAATTTTTAATAAGCCTCTATTCAATCCTTATAATTGCTCAGGTTATTATTGTCAGATTTAAAAACAGAGGCAGGTTGATGGGTCTCCTTTATGACCTGCTTTTTCCTATTACGTGTGTTCTTGTAATTTTTGACAGCCTTGAATGGCTCGTACATTACGTCAATCCGGAGGACATTGATTCGATACTTATCCGACTGGATTATCTGATTTTCAACAATCATCCCACAGTTTTGCTTGAGAAGATTACAAATCCTCTTCTGACCGATTTGCTCCAACTTGCTTATTCAACATACTATTTTATTCCGATAAGTTTCGGCGTTGTCCTTTTGTTGAATAATCAAAGGGAGAAATTTGATAGGACATTGTTTCTGATTTTATTCTGTTTCTACCTTTCCTATATCGGGTATATACTTATGCCTGCACTCGGACCAAGATTTACTATAAGTCATCTGCAGACTGCCGAACTCCACGGTTTTATTGTTGCGGAGCCAATCCAGAAATTCTTGAACCGGTTAGAAGGTATAAAAAGAGATGCATTCCCAAGCGGTCATACTGCCATAGCCTTGCTTGTTCTTTATCTTGCCTACAGGTTCAAGAGAAGTTATTTCTGGATATTTCTTCCCATTGTTTCAGCCCTTATATTTTCTACTGTATATTGCCGGTATCATTATGTCGTAGATGTTATAGCTGGTTTTGGGCTTACTCTTTTAACCATCTTTATGGGAGAATGGTATTATGGGTGGTGGTTGAAACAGAGTCAAGATCACTCAAAGATTAAAGATTATTGAGAGGAACCCGCACTAATACTCAAGATTATCTCCCTTTCTTCCATATCAACCCTATCTATCCTTACCTTTACTTCTTTACCTAGTGTAAATGAACGTCTTGTGTGCCTCCCGATAAGGCTCATAAGGCGTTCATTATACTGATAAAAGTCATCTGTCATATACGAGACATGGAGAAAACCTTCTACATAAAAGTCCCTTAATCTAACCTTTATGCCATAAGGGGTAATGCCTACAATTTTTCCGTCAAACTCGTCTCCGACCTTGTCCTTCATAAACCATACTCTCATTGCATCCATAACTTTTATCTCTGCATTATTAGCAAGACGTTCCATACGCGAAGAATTAAAGGCAATATCTGGAAGGAGGTTATTAAGTTCCTGAATTCGCTTGTCTGGCAGTTGTTTTTTATTCCATGCCTCCCTTAAAATCCTATGCACAACAAGGTCTGGATAACGTCTTATGGGTGATGTGAAATGTGTATAGCATTTTGATGCGAGGCCGAAATGGCCAGCATTTGTGTCTGAATAACGGGCCTGCTTAAGACTACGCAATACCATGTAATTTATAATTTCTTCTCCCTGTTTGCCTTTTGTATCTCTAAGCAACTCAGAGAAATCCTTTGGCTTTAACGGGCATTTCGCACCGCAAACGGATTTTGCCACCCTGATTACTTCCTCAAATTTGATAGGGTCGGGTTCCTCATGGACCCTATAAAGAATTGGTATCCCGAGACCCTCAAGGTACTCTGCGACCGCCTCATTGGCTGCAATCATGAACTCCTCTATAATCATATGTGCATAGTTTCTCTCTGCCTTTAATATCGCCTCCGGCCTTCCCTGCACATCAAGCAGAACCTCTGGCTCGGGAAGGTCAAAGTCCAGGCTTCCGCGCTCAAGCCTTCTATTCCTGAGAATACCGCATAACTCGCCCATCAACTCAATATCCTGGAGAAGATAGTTATATTTCTCACGTTCATGCCTGTCAGTATCAACGAAAATTTTCTTTACAGAGGTATAAGTCATTCTCTCGTCGCTGATGATGACGCTCGGGTAGAATTTTGCGTTAAGCCCGTTCCCATTTCTGTCAAAATCCATCTCTACGGTGAAGGCAAATCTTTTGACTTTTGGTTTCAGGCTACAGAGGTCTTCAGAGAGTTCTTTGGGGAGCATATGAATAACCCTGTCAGGGAAATAGATGCTGGTACTTCTCTTCCTTGCCTCAATATCAATCATGGAATTCCAGCCAACATAAAATCCAACATCTGCAATATGCACATAAAGCGTATAACCGTGTTTTGCTATTTTTATAGAAACTGCATCATCAAAATCCTTTGCATGTTCACCATCAATAGTAACTGTTGGAAGCGAAGTTAAATCTTTCCTTCCCTGTGTCTTGCGGTCTATGTCCTCTGCTCTGAGTTCGGACAGGGAACGTGCTTCTTCGAGTACATTTCGCGAGAACCTTCTCGGCAGATTGAACTCATCAATAATCACCTCTACCTCTGTCTTTGGGTCTTCTGGCTTTCCTATAATCTTTATCACTCTACCAGCAGGCGGTTTCCGGTCCTCTGGATAACTGATTATCTCCGCAATAACTAAGTCTCCATTTTTTGCCCCTCTGCTCTCATTCTTGGTTATGGATAGATCAAAATGTACAGACTTATTTCGTGGCTTCACATAAAAGCCTGTCTTCGTCACCTCGAACTTTCCGGCTATTCTTGTATGTACTCTCTCAAGAATCCTTATTATCCGTCCCTCACGTCTATGCAAGTTTTCAACACGCACGAGAACTCTATCATTATTCATTGCACCCAGCGTTGCACGTGCAGGGATGAATATATCCCTCTTCCCTGGTTTTTCCATTATTACAAAACCATACCCATCTTTATGCAGGTCGAAATAACCCCTTACAAGATTCATATCTTCAGCAGGGCCATAGAGTCCTTTTCTTGTAAGTACAAGGTCTCCAGATCGAACCATTATTTCGAGGATTCTCTTTAGCGCTCTTGCCTCGGTATGGCTCAGTTTCATGAGAGAGACTATGTCCCTAAAGAGCAAAGGCTTCCTCGTTTTTTCTCTGAAAAATGAAAGTACTATATCTTTATTTACCATGATTTATTCTTAATAGTATATTTTATGCTATTTCTCTTAAAATAACTTTTGTCTTACTTAGGGCAATACCTTTAGCTATTTTATTTTCTTGCCCTTCATCAGCCTTTCATATTTTTCAATACCAACACATTCCTTTGCTGCTGGACACCATTCAAGGCAAGTGGGCTTCATCTCACGTGATATAGTTCTTCCGCATCCCTTGCATACGATCTCTATTTCATCTGACCATATCTCGGAAACAGTATCACACCAAAAACACTTTATATTTTCTGGATAAGGGGTTCTTATTTCCCTGCTTCCAGGGCAATTTTCTTTCAACATAGTTATATTTTAAACAGTTTCATAACAATAATCAAAAAGCTAACAAGATAAAACATAAACAGCCGAGCCAATTGCAAAAGTCTAAAATGGGCACCCTCCCCAACCCCTCCCATCAAGGGAGGGGCTTATTTATTACTTCTTTTTAATACCCCACAGTCTCTGCTGTGGGGTTTCCTCCTACCCCCACTTTGGAAAAGGGGGGCGAGGGGGGATTTTAAAT
>JBGOWS010000137.1:0-6062 GCA_041478735.1 Thermodesulfovibrionia bacterium
AGCAAATCTGTACTATTGTTCTGTCCCTAACAGTTCTATACATTATTTTATTTCGTCATTCCCGTGAAAGCGGAAATAAACATGAGTACCGAAAGCTTTCGGTACTCACAAAGGAACATGAAAATATCCAGTATCCCCCTTTGGTAAAGGGGGACCCCCTATCCCCTCTTTTCCAAAGAGGGGTATTTTCGGGTCAATGACATCCTGAAGGTAAAATTACAATGTTTTGACGCAGAATTCAGGAAAAGTATAACAAAAAAAATTTCACCTGCTCACCTTCAGGACACCCTCATTCCGACTTGTTCGGTGTGTCATTCCGGCTTGTCCGGAATCTTTCTTCAGAAGGATTGCCGACAAGCGGCAATGACAGGTGGGAGGTTCCATTTCACCTGCTCACCTTCAGGACCCCTTCCATCTGCACAATCTTCTGGATCAGCCCTGTAAGCTGGCTTTTATCCTTCACCTCAAGAATAAATGTGATGTGGGCCCTTTTGTCCTCAGTTGAACTCGCCTCTAAATGGCTTATGTTCACATCAACCGATGAAATAAGTGCACTGAGGCTTGCAAGTATGCCTGGCCTGTCAACCGTTTCTATAAATAGCCTAACAGGTGATGTTATATCACCCTCTACTTTCCATTCAACATCAATAAGCCTTGCAGCGTCAACAGCGAATCTATCGAGGTTCGGGCAGTCTCTTCGGTGAATTGTAACACCTTTCCCTCTTGTAATAAAACCCACGAGGCCGTCACCGGGTATGGGGAAACAACATTTAGCTGTATGATATAAAATATTATCTAATCCCTTTATGGTTATGCCCCTCTGCTCCTTCTGGGGTTTTGTGACCCTTGCAATCGGAACCTCTTCTGCTGGTTTCTCAGGTATCAGCTTGTTGGCAACTTGATGGGCTGATAACTTTCCATACCCGACAAATGCATAAAGGTCTTCAAGGGATTGGATACTAAAAGATTTTAAAACCTTTTGCATATCTTCTGATTTAAGGACGGATGGGTTAAGATCATGCCGTTTCAGTTCTCTTTCAAGGAGTTCAAGGCCGAGCTCTATACTCCTTTTCCGCTCCTCTGTCTTTATCCACTGTTTTATCCTGCTTTTGGCACGCTGTGTAACAACAAATTTAAGCCAGTCCCTGCTTGGTCCGTGTGTTGGAGAGGTTATTATCTCAACAGTGTCCCCGCTTCTCAGGGTATACTTAAGAGGTACTATCCTATCATTAATCTTTGCACCAACACATCTATGTCCTACCTGTGTATGTATGCTATAGGCAAAATCCACTGGTGTTGAACCTATGGGCATTTCTTTTATCTCTCCCTTTGGTGTAAAAACATAAATAACTTCAGGGACAACCTCGCCCTTTACAGCCTCAAGAAAGTCCTTTGCATCGGTAAGCTCTATCTGGGCCTGTATCAGGTCCCTCAGCCATGAAATATATCTGTTGCTCTTTTCATCTATCTCACCTTTTTCCTTATATCGCCAGTGTGATGCTATACCATGCTCTGCAAGTATATTCATCTCGGGGGTCCTTATCTGAAACTCCACCCTTTCCCCCTTTGGCCCTATAACAGTTGTATGCAGGGACCGATACATGTTTGATTTTGGTACACCTATGTAGTCTTTGAATCTACCGGGGATGGGTGTCCAGAGGGAATGGATAAGGCCAAGGATCGCATAGCAGTTAGCTTTTGTGTCTGTGACTATTCTAAGGCCGAGGACGTCATGAACCTGCTCGAATGCAATCTTCTGTTTCTGCATTTTCTGGTAGATACCGTAGTAATGTTTTATCCTTCCTGACACTGTTCCCGGGACGCCTTCCTCTTTCAGTTTGTTGTTCACTATCCCGGTAACCTCTTTTAAATATCCCTCCTGATCTTCTCTTCTCTTTGCAACCTTCCTGATAAGTTCATTATAGAGGTCGGGCATTATGATTTTAAAACTTAAGTCTTCAAGTTCAGTCTTCAACCACCCGATACCAAGCCTGTTGGCTATAGGTGCATAGATCTCGAGTGTTTCTGATGCGATCCTCTGTTGTTTATTCTCAGGCAGGTGTTGCAATGTACGCATATTATGAAGCCTGTCCGCAAATTTTATCAGTATCACCCTGACATCCTCTGACATTGCCAAAAACATCTTCCTGAAATTTTCTGCCTGTGCCTCTTCTTTTGTCTTAAACTCTATTTTGGAGAGCTTCGTCAATGCCTCGACGAGAAACGCAACCTCTTCGCCAAACAGATACTTTATGTCCTTTACTGTTGTATTTGTATCTTCAATTGTGTCATGAAGAAGGCCTGCTGCAATAGTTGCGATATCCATCTTCATATCAGCGAGGATCGTTGCAACAGCAACTGGATGTTCTATATAAGGTGAGCCTTCTACCCGTTTCTGGCTGGTATGAGCTTCACTCGAAAATTGATAGGCACGCTTCAATATTTCAATATCTGCGTCAGGATAATAAGAAAAGACTTTGCTGATCAGGTTATCTATGGTTATCGGTTCTACTATCATACTTTATTATACAACTTTAGAAGCGTGACGAGATATGAGTTAAGACTTGTAAGTTACTATACTCAGCGTCAGAAGTCGTAATCAATTTGTCATTGTCCGGCTTGACCGGACAATCCAGTGTTTTCTGGATTCCCCGATCGAGTCGGGGAATGACGTTGTTGTTGATTTATGACGCTCTGTATAATAAGACCATAAGTAAGAGTTGTGAGCTTTAAAACTTGTCACTTCCTCTTTTAGCATTTCACGTTTTAGAGGCTTGGTCTTAATGCCTTCAGGTTTAGCTGAAGGTATCTGGACCCTTCCCATTCATTTATAAATGGCGTAAATACAGCATCAACTGTAGTTGACCCTGTTGAATTTAGTCTGTCAAAGAATGCAGCCATATCAAACCCTATTGCATCGATAGACTGGTTCTTCTGCCTGAGTTTCATCTTAAGGTGATTATTCTTGACTACCTTCGGGTAAAGAACCTCGAGTCTTTTTGCGCCCAGGAGAGGTTCGGAGTTGCCAAATCCAAATGGTTCAAGCATTTCAAGCTCCTTTGCAAGGTTAAAATTTATGTCGGAAAAGTCCACATCTGCGTCTATCTCGAGCGAGGAAATAAAATCTTTCCCGGTAAGTATCTCCTCTCCAATTTTGTTAATACATTCCTCAAAGGACGTAATATCCTTAGTCTCCAGTTCCAACCCTGCAGCTTGCTTATGCCCGCCAAAGCGCACAAGGAATTCCCTGCAACCTGTAAGAGCCTTGCATATATTAAAGGAAGGTATGCTTCTTGCTGAACCTCTGGCAATATGCCCTTCTGTAGAAATAACAACCGCAGGTCTATAAAAAGCCTCTGCAATCCTTGATGCTACAATGCCAATAACACCTTGATGCCATCCCTCTGAGGAAAGCACGATAACCGGGCCCGCACCCTTACTATTGAGCTTACAAAGAGCTTCCTGATAAACCTCCTCTTCTATCCGCTGCCTCTCCGAATTAAGTTTATCCAGCCATAATGATATATCAATCGCCTCATCCTCAGAATCAGTAAGCAGGAGTTTTACAACATTGTTAGAGTCAGAGATTCTTCCAGCTGCATTGATTCTTGGTATTATTGTGAAAGACAGCAGGCCTGGCTTAAGCATTCTTTTCTCGATGCCCGAAACTTTCTTCAGCGCATTTAGCCCCGGCCTTGCCCGATTCTCTATCAGCTTCACCCCTTCTTTTACAATAAGCCTGTTTTCACCTGTTAGTGGTACAACATCAGCCATCGTTCCAAGAGCGGCAAGGTCTAAGAAATCGTGCATCGTGGATCGTGTATCTTGCATCATAACTAATGCCTGGGCAAGCTTAAATGCAACGCCGGCACCTGATAGATCTGAGACTTGAGATTTGAGATTTGAGATTTTTGGATTTATAACAGCCAAAGCATCAGGAAGTAAAAAGTCAGTGTCCAAACTCTCTCCCCCTCCCTTGCCCTCCCCCCTCGAGGGGGAGGGAATCTTTAGAGATGCCAGCCCCCCTTTGGCAAAGGGGGGTGAGGGGGGATTTTCATTCTGACTTCTGACTTCCCCGGCCTCGCTCCGCGAAGCGGGGCGGGCTGACTTCTGACTTCTGATTGGCTCATGGTGGTCGGTTATAATGACATCAATGCCTTCCTTTCTACACAGAGCCGCTGCTTCAAATGATGTAATCCCGCAGTCAACAGTTATTATCAGAGCGGCGCCTATCTGTTTTGCATATTTTACCGATGACAGGTTAAAACCATAGCCATGCTCCATCCTGTTAGGTATAAAATAGTGGCAGTCTATCCCGAGTATTTTTAATGCCTTGAGGATTATTGCAGTAGCTGAAAGGCCATCCACATCATAATCACCGTGAACGAGCACCTTCTCACCCTTTATTGATGCAGCCGTTATCCTATCAACTGCAGTACTCATGCCTTGTATACCAAATGGGTCGGATATCTGCGAGATATGAGGGTTAAGGAAATAACTTATCTCTTCAGGTGTCTTTATACCCCTGTTTATGAATACACGGGCCAGAACTGGAGAAATTGATGCACTTTTTGATAAATACTTTACATATTCTGGATTGGTCCTGTTGACAAGCCATTTCCTATGCATAAAATTTGTGATGAGTAATCCGTAATGTGTGACGAGCCCAGCTTGCTAATTTGTTAGCCTTCTGGCCCGTTAGCTCATTACGCATCACGCATAACGCATTACTTTTTTGCAAATGGCCTTTTACCTCCCAATAGCAACACTAACGGGGTTGCAACAAATATGGAAGAGTATGTTCCAACAATAACACCCATTATCATAGCCAATGAGAAGTCATGTAAGACCTCGCCACCAAAGAAAAACAGCGCTACCGATGTGAGGAGGACGGTTGTAGAGGTTATTATTGTCCTTGATAAGACCTCGTTAATACTGCTGTTCATAACTGCCTCGATGCTTTCCCTCTGCCTCAGCTTCAGGTTTTCCCTTATCCTGTCAAATACAACCACTGTATCTGTAAGTGAATAACCGGCAATCGTGAGAAGGGCGGTGACAAGGATAAGATTTATCTCTTTTCCCATGATATAAAACAATCCGAGCACGGCGAGGACATCGTGAAAAGTCGCAATGGTTGCACCAATGCCAAACTTGAACTGAAATCTGAATGCAACGTATATAAGTATCCCTATAACTGCAAATGCGACCGCCTTTGCTGCATCTGCCCTCAGCCTTCCCCCAACCTTTGGCCCTATAACAGTAGTTGAGTCAACCACATATTTGCTTTCAGGAAATCTCTGACTGAGTATTCTTGTTACATCCTCTGAAACCCGGCCGAGTTCTTGCTCGCTTTTCTTAACCCTTATAAGTATCTTGTTCACGGTTGGCAGGTCCTGGAGGTCAAAGTCCTTTAACCCTTCATTTTCAAGGGCAAGCCTGACATCATGCAGTGCAACAGGTTTTTCAAACTTTAACTGTATGGAAGTTCCTCCTGCAAAATCTATCCCCAGGTTTGCATGACCTGTTGCTATCTGTACTATTGCAATAATACCGATAATAGATAGGATTCCTGAGAAGACAAAGGCTATATATCTCTTGCCGAGGAAATTTATTTTGGGATTTTTAATCAGCTCTATCATTCATTCTCCTCACAGGTCATCGACCTATATGCTCAGCTTCTTTAATTCGCGTTTGCTATTTATGATGTCGAAGATTGACTTTGTTCCGACAAGCGCTGTAAAAAGGTTTATAGCAACGCCGAGGCTCAGTGTAACTGCAAAGCCCTTTATCGGCCCTGTGCCAAATTGAAATAACACTGCTGCTGTTATCAACGTTGTAACATGAGAGTCGAAGATTGTCCAGAATGCCTTGTCATACCCTGAATCAACTGCTGCCCGTGGAGTCTTACCTGCCCTCAACTCGTCCCTCATTCTCTCGAACATCAGAACATTCGAGTCAACCGCCATGCCGATAGCGAGTATAATCCCTGCAATACCAGGCAGGGTAAGTGTCGCATTAAGGGACGCCATTGCACCGAGAAGGAGTATTATGTTTAAAAGCAG
>JBGOWS010000055.1:0-11190 GCA_041478735.1 Thermodesulfovibrionia bacterium
ATATCCTGATAACCTTTTTTTATATCCTCAATCTGGAAAGCACTCCACACACAGTGCCTTACCACACATTTTGAGCTTACCCCTATTTATTGAGCTATTACGTTGACGCTTTAATTCGTAGGTTTAAAATGACAAAAGAGGTTGCTCAGGACATTAAAAAAAGGGGGGTGGGAAAAGATATTTCAGCCCTTTGGCAAGCGGTGTCTGACAGTAAACGCCGATTATTGTGGGGGTGGCCATACGGCTGTTACGTGCGAGAAATACAAAATCTTAATCCTCCCGTGAGGTTGGAGGAGTTGAAGGCGGTTCCTGGACTAAAAAGGTGGGAATCACTTCGTTGGAACTTCCAAGCCAAGGGTCGCGGTGCATTGGAAATTCCTCCTTTCGCTTGGGAAATTCTTTCGGAGATCATTGAAAGAAAATGTGGGGTTAAAATAAATCAACAAGGTTAAAACGCCGCCTAACACAGCACAAACGGCTAAAGCCTAAATTGCTTCACAACTTCGTTTGCACCAAAACCGTTAGCGTACATATGACCAATTTTTAAATGGATTTAGAATTGTGAAAGAAAAAGGTTCTATAAGATATTATGGAAAACCTGGCTGTAATAATTTGATTCGTGTTGATTATCATGGGTCAAAGGAAGTTCCTAAAGGCACTTGTCATGCCATATTGAAGGATGCAGGAATAAAGAAGTAAGAAAATTGGAGGTGAGATAGAAATGATTGAATTAGAGTATTCCTTAATAATTGAAGCAACGGAAGAACCTGATTATTTTGGATTTTATTCTCCGGACTTAGCAGGTTTTACAGGGATTGGGCATTCTATTGAGGATTGTTTGTACAAGGCAAAATGGGGGATGATAGAACATGTTAATCTGCTCAAAGAACAAGGGTTGCCTGTTCCACCTAAAAATCCAAATCCTAAAATCATAATTCAGAATGAAGATAAATTAGTAGCTGCTTGAAAATTGGTCATGCGGCCGCTAACAGAGCACAAACGGCTAAGGCCCAAACCTACCGGCTTCTTTTGCACCAAGAACATTAGTTTCAATTGCGGGCATGGAGGGAAAGATTCTTAATAGAACTTTCCTATTAAGGAGGTACATGCTACTAAATGACTAAATTACAATACATTGAGTTTTCAGGGGAATTAAGCATTAATCGAAGTGCAGGATGAACAGGATTACCCTAAAATCGGCGCTGCACATTGATGACATAATATCATTTCTGGAAAAAGCATTCAGCGAGTATAAATAATAAGACCAAAGAAAGGTAAAATGAATGTCCAATATAGGCAGAAATGACCCGTGTCCCTGCGGAAGCGGCAAGAAGTACAAGAAATGCTGTATGTCGGTGCAGAATGTAGGCTTTGGAGAACAATTTGCTATTCCAAAAAGGGCAAAACGAGATGATGACTTTATTCCTATTGAGGCAGTAGTTGATTATGGACACCCGTTCCCAGATGAAACGTTTTTTGCCGAGAATGACTTGCATGAACTTTCCGCTCCGAGATTGATTTATTCCTATTTGCTTAATCCTGAAATTGAAGGGATAGCAAATAAAGCAGCCCGACAATTTATAAATAGAGGCAATGAAGAACTAAACGCATTAAAATAGCAAAGGATACAGAAACGCTTATTGGGGTAATGAGAAACAATCCTGATCCGCTTAACCATAAGCCGCTAATTGATAGACTCGTAGAGGAAAAGGCACAATCTGGGCCAATGATTCTACAAGAACTTAAGAAACCTCAAAATGATTCTTTCGTCGAACTTGCGGTCAGGATACTACACAGGCATGAAACAAACTGTTCTAAGGAAATTATTGATATTATCAAGTCAGGCAATAACAGAAAGGCTTATGCAATTTCAATACTGTGCGTTCTGCTCGGCTTCTATGATAACGAATACTCCGAAAAACTATTGTGGGATTATTATCACTATATGAAGTTCAAATACCCGAATGATACCTATTCAGATGGTCCATTATTAGGATTAATTGAAATACGGGAAAGAAGAAAGGGAAGGTTCTTCCGGGTTATGTGTGGAAAGTCCCCCTTTGGCAAAGGGGGATTTTAAGAAAAGATGCTTCACTATAACAAAGAGTTAAAACCATTATCTCAGCGCCTCAGGAGAAACATGACAGAGGCAGAGAAACTGCTGTGGACTAAATTGAGACTGAAACAATTAATGAAGAGAGCCAAAGAAGTTCAGACTTGTTTATTGACTTTTAGGGAGTGGAAGAAATCACCGTTATCGCAACAGTCGATAGCGGAGCACTTGAGGTTAACACCCAAAGGCTTAATGGAAACAAAATTGTGACCATAATGTAAAATAAAGAAAAACCCCTAAAAGTTGTGGAGGTGTTATATGAGATATAAAGTAAATCTCAAAAAAACAGAGGAAGGTTATTCTGTTTGGGTGCCCGGCTTGCCTGGTTGCTGGTCTCAAGGAAAAACAGAAGAAGAGGCATTGGAAAACATTAAAGATGCCATACAGTCATATTTAGAGACTGTTGAGGAACTAAGCAAAGACAAAGAGTCTCGTTATGTAGAAGTAACCTATGCCTAAATTGCCAGGGATAAACCATCAACGAGCAGTGAAGGCATTTAAAAAGGCAGGTTTCCGGATAGCAAAGGAAAGTAAGCATATCACGATGACAGGCGCCCTTTAAAGATAAATTAGACTACAGAAAGGAGGCAAATATTATGAGAAATAAAAACTTCGCCATATCGCTGTCAGCATTGGTAGTCTTTCTAATAATTATGCTTTGGGGAGATAATAATCTATTCTCATTCTTAGTGCCTTTTGTTTTTGCACATTGCGATACAATGGATGGCCCTGTTATCAAAGATGCCCAAAAAGCATTAGAAACTGGGAATGTGAATCGCGTTCTTATTTGGGTTCAGAAAAAGGATGAAGCTGAAATAAAAAAGGCTTTTGAAAAAACTTTGGCTGTACGCAAATTAAACCGGCAATCCAAGGAACTTGCAGACATGTACTTCTTTGAAACACTTGTTCGCATTCATCGTGCTGGTGAAGGCGAACCATATATGGGCATAAAACCCACCGGAACCGAAGTTGAACCAGGGATAAGTGCTGCTGACAAAGCGATAGAAACTGGATCCGTTGATGATCTGGATAAAGATGTTTCTGCACAAATTGCTAAAGGCATACTTGATCGTTTTAACGTCGTGATGGAAAAGAAAAATCATGCAGATGAGAGTATCGAAGCAGGGCGTAAATATGTAGAGTCCTATGTTACATTTATTCATTATGTTGAAAAGCTTCATCTCGCCGTTTCAGGACAGGTTGTACATCACAGTGAGGCAAAAGAAGCAACACCAGAAGGACATCACAAGCATTGATTAAAGTATTTATTTTAGGGGCGCAACTTCACATAACAACAGGCTTTGTGGGTTCCTATTATTTGGATTGAGCATTGAGGTAGCTCCGTGCCGCCCCTTTATTATTGAGATTAAGTTCGATAAAGGAGGCGACACGGCGCAAACCCAAAACGTCCGCTAACACCACAAAAGATACTGGTCGCAAAAAGATGCGGAAGAGACATTGAAAAATATCTAAAACCTTCCCTGCCCCTTATTTAGGAGGGGATTTAGTAAAGGATATATTACGCATGTCAAAAATCATTATGTGCATAGACATGGATGCGTTTTTTGCTTCTGTAGAGCAGCAGAGTAATCCGAAGCTCAGGGGGAAACCGATCGCTGTCATCGGGTCAGGTGGAAGGACGGTTATCACGACCCGTTCATATGAGGCAAGAAAATATGGCGTAAAAACAGGGATGAATATCTATGAGGCAAAAAAGGTGTGTCCTCACATTATCTTTGTTATAGGGAATAACGAGAAATACACACACACCTGTAAAGAACTGCAACAAGTCTATCTGCAATTCACCCCTGATGTAGAAGTCTATTCCATTGATGAGGCGTTCCTTGATATAACCACAACCCATCATCTTTTCGGAGGACCTGAAGCTATCGGGAATTCAATTAAAACACAGATAAAGAAACAATTTGGGATCACCTGCACAGGTGGGATTGCGCCTAACATACTCATTGCAAAGCTTGCCAGTGATATAGCAAAGCCTGATGGACTGAAGTGGATTAAGCCTGAAGAGGTGGAATCAGTGCTCGAAGATTTGCCGGTGGAAGAACTCTGGGGAATAGGTTCGGGGCTCACTGGAAGACTTGAATCTCTGGGAATAAGAACCTGTGGTGAACTGGGAAGGGCATCAGCAAGCCTTCTGAGAAATAAGTTCGGGATAATAGGTGAACATCTCAAAGCCATGGGAATGGGACTCTGTAACAGGCCGCTTATTGTTCAGGAGGAAGACCCCAAATCCATAGGGCACAGCATGACCTTCCCGAAAGATTTATCTGACAAAAAGGAGATAGAGGCAGAGATTTTAAAACTGAGTGAGATGGTGGGAAGGAGGGCAAGAAGATATGGTTTTATCGGAAGAAAGGTATCCCTTACCGTAAGATGTCCCGACTTCGAAACTTTTACAAAACAAACAACACTCTATGATTACACAAACCACACTAATGAGATTTACAAAAATGCCATCTCCATATTGAACAGTATCAGATTAAAAGACAGCGTCAGATTAGTTGGTGTGTGTCTATCAAGCCTTATCAAAGACTGCAATCAGATGCTTTTATTTGAAGACAAAAGAAGAGAGAAGGCACTTCTTCAGGCAATGGATGCTGTGAATGACAAGTATGGTGATTTTAAACTCATCTGGGCATCATACCTGAAACAGATCGAACCACCACGTGTCATCTCCCCAGCCTGGAAACCGTCAGGAATAAGGAATATTCATGTAAGGAGATAACAACATCAAAAACCGTTAGTATAATTTAGACAGGATAATTCCAGCTCAAATTGAAATTTAGGGGGGGAGGGGCTTCCGGGGGAGGAAGCCCCTCGTTGGAGGGAAACTTAAATTTCTTTTTGAGGTGCCTTTCTCAAAAAAGTAGGCATATCAATATGATCTTCGTATGACATAATATCTGTTGATACTACATTCACACCGTAATTAGAATTAGACAAAAGACTTTTTGCCAAAACCTTTTCTGAACCCCTGAAACTAACAGGCCGCTTAGCAGGTGTCCACTTTTTAATCTGCGGCAATTCTACCTTTTCTTTCTGATCACTAAAGCCTGTTGCAATTACAGTTACCCTGACCTCGTCACCAACATCAGGATCTATAACTGCACCGAATATGATATGTACCTCTTCGTGCGCAGAGTCGTATATAAAAGAAGCTGCCTCTTGAACGCTGTTTAACGAAAGTTCAAGGCCGCCTGTAATATTGATGAGAATGCCTTTTGCACCTTCGATCGAGGAGTCCTCGATCAAAGGATTTGATATGGCCCTTTTAGCTGCTTCGATCGCTCCGCCATCTCCTCTTCCCACACCAGAGCCCATAACTCCACGGCCTTTATCCTCTATAATTGTTCTAACATCAGCAAAGTCAACATTAATTAGTCCCGGGATCAGGATGATGTCAGATATCCCCTGAACTGCCTGCTTCAATACATCATTAGCTATAGCAAAGGACTTAAGCAGAGGGGTTCCCTTCTCAACAACAAGGCCTATCCGGTCATTTGGTATTACAATTATGGTGTCTACATTTTTCTTCAGTTCTTTTACCCCTTCTTCTGCATTAATCCACCTCTTCTTTCCTTCATAAAAAAATGGCCTGGTAATAACAGCAACTGTAATAGCGCCGAGTTCTTTTGAAATGCCAGCAATCACAGGCCCGGCGCCTGTACCCGTGCCTCCACCCATACCCGCAGTTATAAACACCATATCCGAGCCCTCAAGAGACTCCGCAATTGCTGACCTGTCCTCAAGTGCTGCCTCTTTCCCAATCTGAGGGTTTGAACCTGCTCCAAGTCCCCTGGTAAGATTATCACCAATCTGTAACTTAACAGCCGCAAGAGAGGTTTCGAGTGCCTGCATGTCCGTGTTAACGGCTACGAATTCAACTCCATGGAGGTTCGACGCGATCATATTATTGATAGCATTACCTCCAGCTCCTCCGACACCGATAACTTTTATTTTTGCCTTCTGTCCCCTTACTTCTTGAATCTCAAACATACATACCTCCTTTTTATGGAGCACTATGGCCAATAGTGCTCCATTTATCTAAAAATGCCTTTTACCCAATCCTTCATCTTTCCGAATATTCCTGTAAAAGCATCAGGGTAAAATACCCTGCTTGATTCTGTCTCCAGCCCGTAAAGCACAAGTCCAACACCTGTGGCATACATTGGATTATTTATAATATCCTTGCAACCTTCTATGTCTTTGGGAAACCCTATCCTGACAGGTAGTCCTAATACCGCTTCTGCCATCCTGCCAAGGCCTTCGAGCAGGGAACCGCCTCCGGTAAAAATAACCCCTGTTGATGCAATATCGTAGCCGGAGCAGGACATTAGCTCACCCTTTATTAAATCCAGCAATTCTTCAGTTCTTGGCTGTATAATCTCTGATAGGTGCCTGCGCAAAATCTTCCTCCCCTGTCCTGCCTGAATAATATCTATTTCTTCGGAATCATCCACCATACTTGTTATTGCAAAGCCAAATCTCTTTTTAACCCTTTCAGCCTCGGACACGGAAACCCTCAGACCTACAGCAATATCATTTGTGAAATGGTTCCCTCCGACAGCAAGAACTGATGTATGTCTCAGACAGCCATTTTTATAAAGAATGATATCTGTTGTACCACCGCCGATATCCACAATGGCAACACCAAGATCTTTCTCATCATCTGTAAGTATCGCCTCTGCCGAAGCCAGGGGCTCAAAGACTATATCAACAACTTCAAGGCCTACCCTTTCACAACATTTGAGAAGGTTCTGCACTGAGGCAACAGCGCCTGTAACTATGTAGACCTTTGCCTCGAGTCTCACCCCCATCATCCCGACAGGATCTCTGATGCCATCCTGGCCATCGAGAATATACCCTGCTGGAATAACATGAAGCACCTCCCTGTCAAGTGGCACATAAACAGCCTTTGCAGAGTCTATTACGCGCTCTACATCCTTGCAAGTCACTTCTTTACCTCTTATCCCAACCGCGCCATAACTATTAAACCCTTTGATATGGCTGCCCGCGATACCAACATATACTGCATTTATTTCAACACCTGTAAAAGATTCCGCTGTCTTCACAGCGTTCTTTATTGACTCCACTGTTGATTCTATGTTTACAACCACACCTTTTCTGAGTCCTTTTGAAGCAGCTGTGCTTACTCCACGTATTTCTAACTCTCCATTTACTACTTCCCCAACGACAGCGCAAATCTTTGTGGTACCTACATCAAGCCCAACAATAAAACCTCGCTTCACTTAACCACCTCGCTGGTTACAGGTTTTACGATCGCCTTGTTTGCAAATCTTAAATCTATGTAATCAACGAAAATGCCCCTGCTCTTTATCTCATTTTCTAAATTAATCAACCTTTCGAGTTTTTCCTCATACCTTCCGGCCCCCATTTTCACAACAGTTCCATCGATTGTTAAAGCAAGTTCATGTGGCTTTCGTATCATTATCTCAATGTGATCAGTCCCTGATAAAAATCCTCTATCATTCATCAACTTCGCAAGCTTAATAGCCTCTGAAAAACCCTTCCTCTCTTTAAACGGATCTCCTGTAATGACTGGAAGGAATGGGATTGAATCATCTTTAAGCTCTTCAAGAAATTCGCCTTTCTCATCTACTAGAAAAAGAGGTCCATTCATATCAAGAAGTGCAAATGGCTCTGCTTCTTCTATTACCACTGACAGTCTTGCAGGAAATTCTTTCCTCACACTTACAGATCTAATCCATGGGGATTTAAGTAGCCTTTGACTTACCTTTCTGTTCGAAATTGTAATCAGACTTTCACCTATATGAACCCCTGCAAGTGCTATGAGTTCATCGTCTGTCAGATGTCTATTCCCGATAAAAGCAATATGTTTTACAGGCAATACTGATATCCTGGGCCGTGAATAAATATATGCAACTATCGCGATTGCAAAGATGAACATAAAAAGAGTAATAATCCGGGATTTGTTTGGGATATTTATCCTTCTGCCAGCCCTCTTTAATCTATTGGCCTTCATCAATAACACCCTTGATTATCTCTTCTATTAATGCAGGAAAATCAAAACCTGCAAGGCTTGCTATCTTTGGCAGCAAGCTCGTCTCGGTCATACCAGGAATAGTATTGACCTCGAGCACATAAGGATTGCCTTCCATATCCAACCTTAGATCAACCCTCGTAGCGCCTTTGCAGCCGAGGGCAGTATGAGCCGAAATAGCAGCAGCCTTTGCCCTTTCATAAGCCCTGCTGTCTATTTCTGGAGGGAGTATATACTCCGTGAGACCCGGAGTATACTTGGCTTCATAATTATAAAATTCAAGAGATGGTTTTACCTCAACCCCGCCTAAAACCTTATCATTGAGTATCCCTATATGTATCTCCTTACCCTCAATATATTTTTCAACAATTACCCTTGAATCATAGGAAAAGGCAGTCTCTACTGCTTGCTTAAAGCTCGTTTCGGACTTTACAATGCTCACACCCACACTTGAACCCTCTGTTGCAGGTTTAACAACCCAGGGCAACGGGAAGTCAATCCGCTCAGAACCCAGACCTTCACCCCCACCCTCCCCCTCCCCCATCAAGGGGGAGGGGAAATATTTATCAGCAGATCTAATAAGTTCCCTCCCCCTTGATGGGGGAGGGTTAGGGTGGGGGTGAACTATTACGTTACTTGTTACTACCACAAATGGTGGTACTGGTATCTTGTGATAGAGGAATATCTTCTTAGATGCCTCTTTGTCCATTGCAAGGGCAGATGCAAGTACCCCCGAGCCTGTATAAGAGATCCCGAGAACCTCAAGCATGCCTTGTATAGAACCGTTTTCTCCATGCCCTCCATGGAGTGCAAGGAATACTAGCTCAACTTTCTTCTTATTCAGTTCATTACAAATATCAGGGCCGGCATCTATATCAACCACGTTGTACCCCAACCTTTTCAGCGCATTATAAATTGCAGTTCCACTCCTGAGAGATACCTCTCTCTCAGCTGAAGTACCACCCATTAAGACACCTATGCATTGATCAGTTAACACTGTCTCTCCCGACTACCTTTATTTCAGGCTCAAGGATGACTCCAAATTTTTCCTTAACCCTGTAAGCAACCTCCTCCATAAGCCTGATAAAATCAGATGCACGTGCTTTGCCTTTATTGATAAAGAAATTTGCATGTACATTGCTGACCTCAACATCACCGATCCCCATCCCCTTGCATCCTGCTTCATCGATGAGCTTCCCTGCGGATATTCCTGAAGGATTTTTAAAAACACATCCGGCAGATGGTTCCCAGATAGGCTGTCTTTGCTTTTTTATCTTTAAGAAATTCTCAACCTTGGCAGAGACTTCTTCTTTTTTATCCTTTTTGAGTTTTATCTCCGCGCTGAGAATTAAGTTACCAGGCAAGATGCGTGAACTTCTGTACCCAAATTCTATTTCTTCTGCCTTTAAACTCCTGATATTGCCTTCGACATTCATTACCTTGACTGAAATAAGGGCATCCGTCATCTCATAGCCGAATGCACCAGCATTCCCGCAGATTGCTCCTCCGATAGTTCCAGGGATTCCCGCAAGACCCTCTATCCCTGAGTACCCGTTTTCTTTCGAGAAATTCAAAAGCCTCTGGAGCAATGTCCCAGCCTCAATAGATAAATACACATATTCATTATCTTCTTCTATGGTCTCAATCTTCTTGAAAGACCTGAAAAATATAACAGCTCCCTTTATACCGCCATCTCTTATCAAAATATTTGTTCCGCCACCCAGAGGGAAAAGGGGGATCTGACTTCCCTTTAAATGGATATGCATGTTTATAAGTGAAAGAAGGTCTTGAGGTACAACAAAGATATCTGCAGGGCCTCCGATCCTGAGCGAAGTATGGTTCCTCATTGGCTCCATAAATTTCACTTCTCCCTCAAAAAGGCTCTCAGAAAAAATATCTTTTAATTCCTGACTTTTCATGTTTAATTTTTTTAGCTTTTCACTTTTAACTTACTCAGTATCTCTTCTCCCATTTTCCACACATTTCCTGCTCCGAGGGTGAGAACAATATCTCCTTTCCTCATATCTGCGACAATATGACCCATCGCATCCTCTTTATCTTTCTTATAAATAACATTTTTATGTCCGGCATTTTTAATCCTCTGGACCAGGTTTTCTGAGTTAACGCCTTCAATTGGGTTTTCCCCGGCTGGATATATATCAAGAACCAAAAGCAAATCTGCATCACTGAACGAAACCGCAAAATCATCAATCAGGTCTCTGGTCCTGGTATACCTGTGAGGCTGGAACAAGACTAATAATCTCCCTCCCTGCTGACTGCTGATTTGGAGTCCTTCCTTTATCGCCTTCAGAGTTGCCTTTATTTCTGTTGGATGGTGGCCATAATCATCATATATTTTTATTCCATCTAATTCACCTTTAAACTCTAATCTCCTCTGTATTCCGCTGAACCCTTTCAAAGCATCTTTCATTAATGACACATCTAATTTAACAACTAACGCAACACCAATAGCAGCCAGGCTGTTAAGGACATTATGTATTCCAGGTACAGGGAGTTCGAAAACCCCGATATTTTTGCCTTTATAGATTACTTCAAAGCTTGCAGACATAAAACCTTTTCTAATATTTTCAGCATGAAGCTCTGCCTCACGTGTAAGTCCGTATGTTAAGTACCTTCTGTGAATAGATGGCAAAAGTTCACGCAGGTGCTCATTTTCGATACACACTATTGAGACTCCATAAAATGGAACTTTATTCATAAAGGAAAGGAACGCCTCTTTCAATGAATCCATTGTCCTGAAGAAATCCATATGTTCCCTGTCGATATTTGTAACTACTGCAATCGTTGGAGAAAGTTTAAGAAATGACCCGTCACTTTCATCAGCTTCTGCCACAAGGAATTCTCCCTGCCCGAGTCTTGCATTACTGCCTGTCGCCTTTAGTCTTCCTCCTATGACAACCGTGGGGTCAAGACTGCCGTTGGCAAGGATAGTTGATATTAAGGATGTTGTTGTTGTCTTGCCATGTGCTCCTGCAACAAGTATGCTGTATTTCAGCCTTGCTAGCTCTGCAAG
>JBGOWS010000279.1:0-3148 GCA_041478735.1 Thermodesulfovibrionia bacterium
ATCACATATGTATATAACTGGCTTTCCTTCTTTTCTTGCATTCTCAATTTCTTTTTTTATCACAGGAATAACCTTCCTTATGTCAGGAACTTCAAGGGGCGCCCCTTCACTAACAAAGTCATTAAGCATATCTATAATCAAAAGTGCTTTTGACATAAAAAACTCCTCTTCACTTACAGGAAGGCTAAGATTAAGACAAAGAAAAACCTAAACCTTAACCTTGACCTTAACCTCAATTTCTGAGGTCATTCCACCATATCCTCCACTATCCTGAATTTCTCCTTTAGTGCGATTTCAACCTCTTCCGGCACCAGACCCCTTACAGTGCCGCCAAGGGACGCTACTTCCTTTACCATACTTGATGTCAGGAAGCTGTACTCTTCGCTAGGCATCATAAAGACTGTCTCGACATTCGTGTCGAGCCTTCTGTTCATGTGTGCCATCTGTAGCTCATACTCAAAATCAGAGACTGCTCTTAGTCCCCGGAGAATCGCTATTCCTTTTCTTTCCTTCACATATTCGACAAGTAAGCCATTAAATGCCTCGACCTTTACCCTTTCAACCCCTTTAATAGCACTTTTTATCAACTTTAACCTTTCTGCAATAGTAAAAAGGGGCTGCTTCCTCTGGCTTGGTGCTACAGCAATAATCACCTCGTCAAATATCCTGAGGGCCCTTTCTACAAGGTCGAGGTGACCATTGGTTATAGGGTCAAAAGTACCCGGGTAAATCGCTATCTTTTTCATAACTCAACCTTTCTATAAAGCGTTAGCATTGTATCACCGTATCTGTAACTCCTGCTTATCTTCAATTTATCTGATGTTTCAGGCATTTTCTTTTTAAAAAAGTGTTCTACTATTACCATACCATTCTCACTTAACAGTCCTTTTTCTCCGATCAACGGAAGGACCTTATTTATCTCCTCTGAATGGTATGGTGGATCAAGAAAAAAAATATCGAAGCTTTCATTTGCAGCGGATGACTTTTTAAGGAATTCGTATACGCTACCCCTAACCACCAATGCTTTTTCTTTAAACCCAAATTCATCAGCATTCCTTCTGATTGCCTTAAATCTCAAATCATTCTGTTCCACAAATACAGCTTTCTTTGCACCTCTTGACAGTGCCTCAAGCCCAACAGTTCCTGTCCCTGCGTAGAGATCAATAAAGGTTGCCCCTTCGATTTTCTCCTTTACTATGTCAAAAAGTGCTTCTCTAACCTTGGACGAAGTGGGTCTGAGTTCTTCCCCTTCCGACCTCTTTGAGAAAAGCCTTTTTGTAGCTGTCCTTCTTCCTTTTGCAAGACCACCCGATATCCTCATTATTTTCCCTTTGATTCGGAGAGGCCAGGATTAACAATATAATTATCAAAGGGAATATACCCTTTGATCCTAGCCCTCCTCCCTTCAACATCAATCCTCCCCTCTGAAAATAATCTTATGGCCTCAGGGTATATTTCATGTTCTAATTTTAGTATTCTTTCTGAGAGGGTCTCTTCCGTATCATCTTGAAGCAGCGGTACTGCTGCCTGTATTATGATAGGGCCGGTATCCATGCCTTCATCTACAAAATGGACAGTACAGCCGGAAATCTTTACACCGTATTCAAGTGCCTGCCTCTGACCATGTAAGCCAGGGAAAGCTGGCAGAAGTGCAGGATGGATATTCATTATCAAGTTGGGGAATGCGTCTATCAGAGGTTTCATCACGATCCTCATAAAGCCAGCTAAAACAACTAAACCCGCATCTCTTTTCTTCAATTCCTCAGCAATCTTTACAAAAAAGTCATCCCCTGAGCTATATTCTTTTGGACTAATAACAAGATATTCAATACCGTGTTTCTTCGCTCTCTCTATAGCATAGGCCTCGGGATTATCAACTATGAGAAGTTGAATCCTCGCATTAAGTCTGCCCCTTTCTGTCTCATCAATAATTGCCTGAAAATTAGAACCCCGACCAGATGCAAGTACACCAAGATTGAGCATAGTTTACCTCCTGGAATTTTTTATCCTACCATATTTTGTGAGAAAAGTTGATAAAAAGGCGCGAGTTCAACACCGGCATTCGACAGGTTAACGCTAATTACCTTGAACACATCAGTAGGTGACTTGATAATCTTGACATAATAAAATTAATGGATTTATCTAAATTATATCCGATGTCCGTACAGAAAAAAGTAAGAGTAATAGTTCACCCCAATCCTAACCCCTTCCCGCCAGTGAAGGGGGAATATTTATCAGCAAATCTAAAGTTCCCTCCCCTTGACGGGGGGTTAGGATTGGGGTGAACTATTACAAGTAAGAATCTTAAGAGGCTCTTGCAAAAGTCTATTTTACCCCTCACCTTTGCCCTCTCCCGCAGAGGCGAGAGGGTAAATCCCCTCTTGAGAGGGGTGTAGGGGTGTGTACCCCTCCCTTGATGGGAGGGGTTGGGGAGGGGTGAACCAATAATCTTAAAACATCTTCCTCAATCCTACCAGCCCTGCAAGGCCAGCGCCAAGAAGGAGCATGGTAGATGGTTCGGGTACAGGGGCAATCCGTTATATTTTGCTCTGAAAATACCTCTACACTTTTCTGTCATTTCGGCTTGTCCGAAATCCTTCCGATATTATTGCTAAAGAAAGATTCCAGACAAGCTGGAATGACGTTTAGTACAAGTACCACGGGATTATTTTCATTGCCCTTTGTGTCGCTATGCGACATGCTTGTTTCATTCTTATTCTGTAAAAAATGTTTCTGTCAAAAGACGACTGCCATGCACGACTGTAATAATTTTTACCTTGTTACTATTAGAATCATATCGGTAGACTACCCGATAATTACCAGCAATAAGATCACGGCCTGATTCAGGAAACCTTTGTAATCGTTCAACAGATTTAACAATACTATCTGCATTTAATTGCGCATACATAGTACTACAGCGCCACTTTCCGGAAAACGCAGCATGTGTTAAGAAGTCGCCGTAATTCCCCCTTAGAAAAGAGGGCGGAGGGGGTTGTAAAAGGCTGAATAAAGCACAACCCCCTTAATCCCCCTTTTTAAAGGGGGAATGAAACTCGAAAGAGGGAATCGAGAAATCTCCAATAGATTAAAACAAGCCAAATTACAAGCTATATAAAAAATAAATTACCCCAGAGAGTGCTTATAAAAT
>JBGOWS010000302.1:0-2765 GCA_041478735.1 Thermodesulfovibrionia bacterium
AGTTGGGAAATACGCAGAACCAGAAGGTATATAGACCTCGTCAACAACAGATGTTGTTATAGTTTTATCTGTATCATTACGCATCGTAATAACTATCTTTTGCGTTCTGTTATGATCATACCTTTCATATGGTGACCCTATCATCGCAACCTTATGTGTACAACTAACACCAAAAATCATAACAGTAAGGGCAATTGAAAATGCCAGGTAACGCATGGAACAATTTTTATGTCGCATAACCATCTCCCTTACGGAAAAAATCTGCTTATTGTAATCCCGGCACAAAGATAATCTAAGGTTTATAAATTACTATCGCACCTGCTTCTATTCCTGCCCGTGCAATATCTTCAGGGGTAGTATTTGAAACACTTATCTCTTGGCCAAGGAAATCTCTTCCTGCCTCTTTGTAACAATACCTAACGAAAGAACTACAGTACATGGCATGGGGATCATCGAGGGGATTAGGTAGCCACTGTTTCTTCATGATTATTGCCCACCATGTACCGAGAAGCTCTTGAATTGGATAAAGCACCTGTTCATCAACAAGTTGGAGTGCGGTGGCGAGTATACTATCCTTCTCATCATCTGATAGAGAAAAGTATATTACAGCAGCATTTTCGACCTTCTCCCTACACCACTTACCGAACCAGTTTTCCTGGGCACCATTTCGGAGCTGGGGTTTAAAAAGATTCACCTTAAGGTCACTCTCAAATATGTAAGGGTTTTTACTGATGGTATTTCCGGAACCCCTTCGATCAAGCCTCAATTCGCCAAATATAAAGCAATGTGACCAGAGAGATGCCTTCCCATCTACTGTTACTGCTCGTTGAGCTTCCCTTATGGCCAAGCCTATTGTTTCCCTTGTTCCCACAAGACCGATAATTCCAGGTTTGTAATGTTTTGTAAAGAACTCAAGCAATTGAGAATTCAATCTTTCCACTGCTTATACCCCCTCTCATAGCTCTTAGCTTATAGCTCTACGCTCTTTGCTCTTCGCTCTCAGCTAAGAGTCCCATTGACAGATAGCCATATCTTTTCCTGATATTATTCCGATCTCATGACCTCCATTGACCCAGGAACCCCAATCCATAAGGTAGTAGATCCGCCCATTTTTAGGCATCTTTACTAATCTTGCCAAGTGGGTATGTCCAATAACCGCAAGGGTCAGATCAATATCATCAGGCCCGTATCGGTCTAATGTTCGCCCATTATTGTATTTCTCCATGAGGTTAATATAAAAATTAAGATATTCATGAGGATCAAATCCCTGAGGGTCTTTTACCGGTGTAAAAACATTATATTTACTAAAGGCTCTGACAATTGAATCCCATATGAAACCAAGGAGAACATCAATGTCTGGATAGATATATTCCATCATTCCAACAATCCTTGATATTTCTTTTCCGATTGCCCCGGTCCAGCTTTCCTGATTGTTTGCAAAATCTGCCTGAAATCCATGCTCATAAATAGCCCTTAGTTTACCTTCAATGATTGAATAATATCTCCAATTTCTCCCAAAAGTTTCACCTTTATCTTTATACCATCTAACGAGGTCTATGTCATGATTTCCAACTACATAGACGGTTTTTATTTTTTCAAGCAGCCCTATTATGCTTGGATAGGCTTCAACTATCAGATTTGTATTTCCCTTTGCCTGCCATAGGTCAAACATGTCCCCGAGCTGAATGACTTCCAGACCATCTCCTTCTTCTCTTCTTAAATTGAAAAGAAAGTCAAATAGGCTCAAAAACCTCTCTTCATGTTCTGGCTTGTTATCTAAAAAATCATCATTATGACCTCTTTCTAACAGATGCATATCGGGGATGCAGATTGTAAGCCTGCTGGTTATATCTCTATCGGCTTGAAGCCTGAAATTTTTATAAATCTTTATGTTATCTTTGGACTTTTCCAGAAATTCGTCGAGACTTAGCATTTTGCCCTCTTAATTATTTCTCCTTACAAACCTCGATGTTAGTTACAACTTCATAGAATCTCACCTTTTCCATCTCTTTAACTTCTTGCATTTCTGTATAAAAGATGATTACCTTGTCTTTGTATACCCTTGTATTTCTGATTAAATCCGTACCATGCTCTGGTAAAGGAGCGATGTCAGGATCACTAAATTTTTCAGATATTTGACCCCAATTTATTCCTTCTTTATATTTGATACAGTCCAAATCCTCTTTTACCTGGCTTAATGTCCGTTCTTGAAAAGTAGCACATGATGTCAGTAGAATAACTCCTAAAAGAACAATTACAAAATGTTTCATTGTTTCTCCTTTCTTTGCCAAGGTAGTTTACTTTTGAAATGATTCTCCCAGGATATCTAACCTCCTGTCTAATTGTTTAAGCTCATCCAAATATTGAAACGACAAAAAGAACTACCCCCGTATCCCAATTCTTTAAAGAACCTACCAGGGTAGAAATGTCCATAGTTTCCACTTACCTTTCTCCATATATTAAGTTATCAAGCAATACGCTTATTTCTTGTAGTTGCCTGACTTTCCAGTTGAGGTATTTGTGTATAATGCCCAGCCTTTAAATCATCTCTAATCTTTTTTAATAGTTTCTTCCGTGAGAGTTTGTTATCACATGCGCGCAACTCTTTATAGAAATAATAGGTAAAGGCTCCGTGCCATGTTCCTTCAATCTTGGCATCAGCACTCGTTTGATCAGCCCTGCAACCAGCCCACAAAATATGGTGTGTTATACCTTTCTCCAATAAGGATATATAAAGACCTCGTGAGGTACGTCCCTCAACTTTC
>JBGOWS010000043.1:0-12193 GCA_041478735.1 Thermodesulfovibrionia bacterium
TCGCCTTCATCTCTTCTGTATTCTTCTTCTCTTCCTCTAACTGTGCCCTCAGCTTGTCCCTCTCCTCTACGGCCTTCGCCAGGTCTTTCTCCTTCATCTCCGCCTTCTTCTCTGCTTCCGCCAGTTTCATCTCAAAGGCGTTCTTCTCTTTTGCCGCCTCATGTAAGCTCTTTAACTCGGCTTCCTTCTTCTCAAGTGCAGTGGCTATCGCCTTTATCTCATCCGCCTTCTTTTCCTCTTCTTCTAACAATGCCCTCAGCTTATCTTTTTCCTCTACTGCCTTGGCCAGGTCTCTCTCTCTAAGCTCCGCTTCTTTCTCTGCCTCTGACAGCTTTAGCTCAAGTATTATTATCTCCGTATAGTCGTCATCTAAATCAGCTTCTTTCTCTGCCTCTGACAGCTTTAGCTCAAGAGTGTCCTTCTCTTTTGCTGTCTCACTAATTTCCATCTTAGTTTTATTAAACTCGCTCTCGGCTTCACTTATCGTCTCCAATTCTTTATCGATATGCAAGATAAAAGAGCTATCAGGAAATTGCTGTTTGATTTCAAAAAAAACCTTCTCTGCCTCTCTAAAGGACTTTAACTGTATTAAAGATTTTCCGAGCCAGAACATTGCTGCATCTTTAGCAGAGCTAACAGGAAACTCTTTTAAAAATATCCTAAATGTTTCAGCAGCCCTTTCCGGCTGGTATGAAAGATAATATTCATAACCCTGTTCAAAGAGTTCAAATTCCTGGTAAGAGGCATAAGAATTTGAAGCAATAATCAGTATGACAGTAAAGAAGGTAGTGGTTATCGCATTTACTTTGTTGTTTTTATTGATATAGAAGCCTTTTCCCATAATGTCTTCATCCATTCATTAAATAATTTTTCCCCTTTTTTTACATACAAATTCTCATATATTTCCTTTCTAACATCCTCAATTGTCTTATAACTCTCTCCTCTCTTATCTTTGAGCTTTAGTATATATACACCTTCACTGACCCATATGGGTTCACTTACCTCATCCTTTCTCATTGAGAATGCCTTATTATCTAATGGTGGGATTAATGTTCCCTTTACAAATTCACCTAACATTCCTCCTCGACTCTTCAGGGGTTCATCAGAATATTCATTTACAAGACTCTCAAAACTGTCACCTTCTTTCAGATGAGCAACTATTCTAAGTACTTTTCGTTTCAGGTCTGTAATCTCAGTAATAGATGCATCTTTATTTAGTCTGAGAAAAATAGCCTTTACTTCTACTTTTTCAGGGATAAAGTAATCCTTTTTATTCGCATTATAAAAATCTTCTATCTCTTTAACCGTCACAACAACCTTTGAATCCACGCCTTCAGTGATAAGTTTTGATAATATTATTCTATCTTTTATAAACTTTCTGTAACTATTAATATTCATGCCCTCTTCTGCAAGCATCTTTTCAAAATCATCCTGAGATAAGGCATTCTGTTTTTTAAATTCTTCAATTGCTTTATCCACTTCCGTATCGCTTGATTCTATCCCTCTTCTTACGGCTTCATGCAGAATGACTTTTTCCTCTATCAATCTCTTTAATAATGCCTCTTCAACCACCTCTTTATTTCCTGTATTACCTGCACCACTACTGGCAACAAATCGTTGATAATCCGAGAGTGTAATTACTTCATTGTTAACTGTAGCAATGACGCTATCTACTGTAAGACCATAGGAAAGGTCTGGAAACACAAATAGACTCACTAAAGAAAAGATGCAGAATAGAGAATATAAATTTGGAAATGTCGGCGCTCTCATCCCCTTCTTTTACCTTAACCTTTGCTTCTTAATTTTTCTATAACCTTCTGTGCATCACTCCAGGTAAGCCATTTGTCTTTAGGATTCCTGATCAGATACGCAGGGTGAAACGTTGGCATTAAAGGAATCCCCTTGTAATCAAAAAAATTCCCACGTATTGCTGTTATTTTTAATTTTGTATTACCTGTGAGCGTCTGTACCGAAATCCGGCCTAAAGACATAATTACCGCGGGATTTATAATCTCTATCTGCCGCTCTATAAAACCCCTGCATTTTTCAATCTCATCAATTTCAGGGTCACGATTCATCGGGGGTCTGCATTTCACAATATTTGCAATGTAAACATCCTCCCTCTTAAACCCCATCCTTTCTATAAGCCTCGTAAGCAGCATCCCTGCGTCTCCAACAAAGGGTCTTGCCTGCAGGTCCTCCTCCCTACCCGGTGCCTCACCAATAAACATAAGCCTGGCATCAGGATTACCCTCACCAAAGACGATATTTGTTCTTCTATTTGAAAGCTTGCATCTCCTGCAATCACCAATCTCTTCTCTAAGTGCTTTTAAAGCAGCTTCCCTGTCAAGAGTTGGTTGACTCCTCGACTGACTTAGAGTGTCCGAGGATGTTAATGCTTTATTAGATAAGGAAAAATTAATCGGCAGACTTTCAAATCCCAGTATTTGATAAAACTCAAGAATATTTTTTATATTTTCAACTATATACGCTTTTTTTGAGATGTCTTCCCTCTTAACTTTTAACTCTTCACTCATAACTTATCAATTCGCTTATCGTTCCCCCCACTTTAATTTTGTCCTCAGTATCTGGAAATAATCCTTCTTACAAGGGGTAAGAAGCTTTGCCTTGAACGGAGATTTCCTAACCTCAACAATATCGTTCAACTTCAATGAGAAACCTACCTGGCCGTCGAGTGTAAGAAAAACATCCTCGGTTTGTGATCTGAGGATTATTTCTATTATAACGTCATCAGGCAAGACTATCGGCCTGTTTGTAAGGGTATGAGGACATATTGGTGCGAGTACTATACTGCTGAGTGTAGGATAAAGGATAGGGCCTCCTGCAGAAAGCGCATATGCTGTAGAGCCTGTAGGAGTAGATACTATCAGACCGTCAGCCTTAAAGGTAGTAACATATGCATGGTTTATATATGTCTCAAGGTCTATTATCCTTGCAAGTGCGCCTTTATTAACCACGACATCATTCATGACAATATATTCTGCAATACGTTCATTATTCCTATGAACATATGTTGTTAACATAATTCGTTCCTCTATGGGACACCCCCCTGCCAGTACACTTTCGAAAAATTCATAAACCTCATCCTTCTGAACCTCTGTCAGAAATCCAAGTCCACCTATATTCACGCCAAGAATTGGTATCCCTTTATCTCCCACAAGCCTGCATACGCTCAGCATCGTCCCGTCTCCACCGAGCACAACAATGATATCTACTAATGAAGGTATCTCTGAACGTGAAAAACCTTTTATATTCAGTACGGAGGCAGTCTCTATGTCCACATAGGCTTCGCAGTTTTTTTGCCGGAGCCAGGGCAATAGTCCTTTCAAGATTTCAGATGGTTCAGCTATTCCAGTTTTACAGATTATCCCAATTTTCTTCATCTCTTCCCTCTACTGTTATTTCTCGTATATTTTCACCAATAAATTTCAACCTAACCTTTATTGTATCTTCTGGTAGCCCTCCCTCAGCCTTCTCAGCCCATTCAATAACTGAGATGTTGCCGGCTCCTATGTGGTCCCACAAACCCAGCTTATCAAGTTCATCATCCTTCCCAATCCTGTACAAATCTATATGGGTAAAAGGAGGGCTTGTATTATACTCGGTGATTATCGTGAAGCTGGCACTTACAATCTCTCTCTCATCAATACCAAACGCACTTGCAATACCTTTTACCATCGTTGTCTTTCCAGCACCTAACTCTCCATAAAGGCCCACAACATCTCCTGACCTTAAAAGCCTTCCTAACCTGAAACCAACTGCCTTTGTATCATTGGGCCCATTGCTGATATGCTTTTTCATTTTAACGTACCACCCTCCCCTCACCCCTCCTCTACGAGTCGTAGACCATCAAGGGAGGGGGATGAAGAATATGAATGCATCAAGAAAAAGAATAATATACTTCTTCTTTTCTTAAAAAACATAATCCCCTCTCCCCTTGCGGGAGAGGGTAAGGGTGAGGGGTATTTTAAATTAAAATATCCCAATAAATCCTCCCTGTCTTCCAGCACAACCGTTACTATATCTATAAGAATAATATTTACCAGGGTTGCAATATGTGCACTCATTCGAGCTCCATATATTTTTTTCAGGGATACTCATTGACAGCGCCTGAAGCATATTTGCAGAAGAAAGGTCAATACAGTATCCTCCGTCAGTCTTCACATGATACTTTCCATTTCCTGTAGCCTTGCAAACAGCATCCTTAACTTCATAGCCGACATAATAGCAGTTCCACCTGATACTCGGACCAAAGGCGATTATAATGTCATCCGGTGATGAGTTGAAATCTTCAACCATTAATTTAATTGTCTTTTTTACTATTTGTGCTGCTGTACCCCGCCACCCCGCATGTACAGAACCTATAATGGACTTTTTCCTGTCAAAAAGAAGTACAGGAACACAGTCTGCGACCTGCACTCCGATCAGAATACCTTTTCTTTTAGTAACAACAGCATCCGCTACCTTCGACTCAAGGTCTGACTCTATCACCAAAACCTTATCAGTATGTCTCTGGATAGGGAGAAATATATCCTCTTTCTTTATAGACAGGATATTGCTAATCTTGTTGATTTCTGCACCCAATGATTTACTTGTAAAAAATGCCTTTACATGGCCATCAAAAATATCTGGGCAAACCAATCTATCCATTATATTTAACCCATTTAATGCAATTTAGAGAATGCAGATGTTGTGGAAAAATTTATTTTTTGATACCTTAGTGTACCTCTAACTGATGGTTTTTGGAATATTTTATTAAATATACCCAATAAGGATATTTTCAATAATCTTATCAAGTTAAATAAATTTTTGAACAATGTCTGCATTATTCGTGTTAAGAGAGTAGAAAGCAGCTGGTATCTTATCTATAATATCTGTTGCGATCATCGGGTGCTGGCCTTTTTCAGATGTTGCAATGTCACCTGCAAGACCATGCATATAGACTCCAAGGATAGAAGCATGGAGTGGGTTCACGCCCTGGCTTAAAAATCCTGAAATCATTCCGGTAAGCACATCTCCTGTTCCTCCAGTAGCCATTCCAGGGTTCCCTGTTGAATTAATAAAAGCTCTTCCATCAGGCGTCGCAATAATGGTCGGAACACCTTTAAGCACAATATATGTCCCTGTTTCCTTTGCAAAGAATATCGCAGTATTAATCCTGTCTTTTTCTATATCCTGTATCGTCACAGTAATCCTCCCTTGCCCCCCTTTAGTAAAGCGGGGTGTGAGGGGATTTAACAGCCTTGACATCTCGCCTGGATGAGGTGTAAGAATTATAGGGGCTTTAGCCTTTATAAAAACATCTCTTTCTCCTTTAATCGAATTTATTCCATCTGCGTCTATAATCATTGGAGTTGATGAATTCTTTATCAAGAGCTTCATAAGCTTCCTGGTCTCGGTGCTTATACCGATACCGGGTCCGATAGCAAGCAGGTCAGCCGATTCATTCAGAAAATCGAGTATCAAATTTGATGCCTTTCCAGATAGTGTGCCGTCACCCTTATCAGGTAGAATCAAGGTCATCTCCTCGGTAACACGAGATTGGAATATACCTGCCAGGGATTCAGGAACGCCTATTGTAACAAGCCCAGCACCACTCCTTAAACATGCCCTCGCTGCCATAAGTGCAGCGCCTGTCTTTCCTCTCGATCCTGCCACAATCAGCACATGGCCATAATCACCCTTATGAGAATACCTGCGCCTTTCAGGGATTAAAGTAGTTACATCATTTTTTCGAAGTAGTTCAACATAAAATTTTTCTGACCTGAGCAACTTTTCAGGAAATCCGATATCTTCGATAAATAGTTTTCCAGAGTATTCAGCGCCAGGGTATAAAAGATGCCCCCTCTTAGGAAGACCAAAGGTAACCGTATATTCCGCTTTTACAGCTTCTCCCATCACCTGTCCATTATCTGACGAGATACCAGCTGGAATATCCACCGAAATAATGGGTTTACTTGATTTATTAAGCAAGCTAATGACTTCTGATAGTGTACCAGTAACATTTTTGCTCAATCCTGTCCCTAAAATTGCATCAACTATAATTGAGTGATGGGTAATAATTGATGGATTAGTAAGAAGCCCTTTTATTTGTTGTATATCCACACCGAAATTAACTGCAGCCTTGTATTGTAATAAGGCATCGCCCTTTAAATCCTCTGGTCTCGATGTAAGAAAAACCTTAACATCCCACCCTTCGTTATGAAAATTCCTTGCCACAACTAGACCGTCGCCGCCATTATTTCCACTTCCTGACACAATAATAATCTTTTTTCGACCATACAACTCCTTTATCTTAGAGGCAACTGCAAGCCCTGCCCTTTCCATAAGCACTACACCGGGAATGCCGCATCCTTCAATGGTCTCCCTGTCTATCTGTCTCATCTCTTCAGCAGTAACTACTTTCATCTTTCCCCTTGACTTAATCAAAAAGTTGTAAAATATTATAGCTTATAAGTTATTGATATTCAAAGAAAATATCTATCTTTGGGCATTCATTGTTCTAATATCACGCATGCAACACCATACTCATGCTCATGGCTCAGACTCAGGTGTGCCCTTTTGATTGATTTCTCTTTAAAAAAATCCTTAAGCTTTCCGTTAATTTTTATAAAGGGTTTTCCGGTATCAATGTTTACGACTTCTATGTCAGTTAAAGAAACAGGACCTGCAGCGCCTATTGCCTTTACCAGAGCCTCCTTCGCTGCAAAGCGGGCTGCAAGCGATAGATACGGATCTTTCTTATCATAACAATAGGAGATCTCTTCTTTTGTAAACACCCTATCAAGAAACCTTTGCCCCCATTTCTCCACAACCTCTTTCATTCGTTCAATCTTGACAAGATCTATGCCAACTCCGTAAATCATAAACCACCTTTAAAATGAACCCATTTTATTCCTCACAATCATAACCCCTATACCTGTACCAAAGCAAGGGCTTGTATTATCCTTATTAATATTTAAATTGGCTCATATTTAACGAATACATACCCTTGACATAAAAACAATCATTCTTTAGAATTCTTTTGCGAGTATAAAGAGGGCAATTGCAGCTTCAATAAATTTTGTAAAAAATTATAAAAAAGTTAATGATTCAGATCAGTGGCAGGACAAAAATTACAGGAATCTTTGGATATCCGGTCGAACATACATTATCCCCTGCAATGCATAATGCTGCATTTAAGGCGCTCGGCCTTGATTATTGTTATGTACCCTTTCCTGTACATCCAGATTATCTAAAAGATGCTGTTAAGGCAATAAGGGCTCTGAATCTATGCGGCGTAAATGTTACTGTTCCACATAAAGAAAAAGTAATGGCATTACTTGATGAAATCAATGAAGAAGCGTCATTTATCGGTGCAGTAAATACGATAGTAAATTCAGAAGGTAGACTTATAGGTTATAACACCGATGGAAAAGGATTTATGCAATCCCTAATAGAAAGTGGCATCTCTGTTGAAGGCAAGGATATCTTAATAATCGGTGCGGGTGGTGCATCGAGGGCAATAAGTTATTATCTGAGTCAAAAGACAAAAACATTATATTTATACAACAGGAATAAAAACAGGGCAGAAAAACTTATACATGATCTCAAAAAGATCCGCAATAATGTAACACTTATTGAAAATATTTCCAGCATTGAGAGATTCCATATAATAATTAACGCTACACCCTTAGGGTTAAAAAAAGAAGACCCTTTACCTTTTGATACATCCCTTCTCAGGGCAGAACAGACTGTTTGCGATCTTATCTATAAAAAGACAAGGCTTCTTGAAGAAGCCTCAAAAAAGGGGTGTGCTACACTGGATGGGCTGGGCATGCTTTTATGGCAAGGCCTATTCGCATTTGAACTGTGGACAGGCAAAAAACCACAGGTTGAAGTAATGCGTAATGCCTTAATGAAGTCTAATAAATAGCCTTTGGGCAATATGCAGCAAATTTACCTACAAGTACCCTTGCGGACTTTATAAAAAAGCTATTCGGAATAAAAACAATCTTGACATGTACAAATAAAAAGGTAATATTGAAGGAAGTGATAATTTATAAATCGTAAATGAATTTGTCGCTCAATGAATGTGCGTGACAAATCCTGAAGGAGTTAGAGTATGAAAGAAGAGGATTTTACCAACGAGATTCGGAAATTCATAATAGAATGAACAAAGCTTCTACGCCTTGTGCAGCAAATTCAAAAGGGGGAGATGCAATCTCCCCCCAAAAAATTGTTATTCTTGGGGTAGGCAACCTTTTATTGTCTGATGAAGGTGTGGGTGTTCATGTAGCCAACGAGCTTATGAAGATGGACCTGCCGCAAGAAGTTTCTGTTGTCGAAGGTGGGACTGACGGTTTCCGCCTTATAGATATTATAACAAAGGCGGATCGGCTAATAGTAATAGATGCAGTAAAGGGGGGAGCAGCTCCTGGTTCCATCTATCGCTTTGACATTGATGAAGTTCAGGAGTGTCCAACCAGCTTTAAGACATCTGTTCACCAAATCGGTATTCTGGAGGTTATAAATTTGTCAGGGCTAGTTGGTAAAAAACCCCACACAACGGTTATAGGTATTGAACCTGAATCCCTCGAAATGGGCATGGAATTATCCCCTGAAATTAAGGCCAAGATTCCAAGAATTATCGAGTTAATACAGGAAGAACTGAAACTTTTTACCTGATAATCTCGTAATTGCTATCGAAGAATTTTTGTCTACGACCCTGAACAAGGTTTTTATTTATAACCTGACTACGAGGTTTAATTTACAACAGCCTGTTGAAACACCTTTTTGTCACCCTGAACTTGATTCAGGGTCTGATGACCTTGATTTATTAGATGCTGAAACAAGTTCAGCATGGCACATTCGGGATTCAGCATGACATTCCGCACGTTCTTTAAACAGGCTGGCAAAATTGAACCTGCCTACAGATTCCCCTTAATCCCCCTTTACTAAAAGGGGATTAAGGGGATTACACTTTTCAAAAACAGGATGGGTTATAATTAATTAATGAGGCTTGAGCAGGAACTCGAAAAGGCAGAAAGAAGAGCAATGTCCGGAAAGATAATTATAGGTCTTATCATCTTTTCTGCAGTTATAGGTGTCTTCGGAGGCTTTATATACTGGACCATTTCTGACCTCCCGAAGATAAAGTCTCTTGAAGAATACACTCCGTTGGAATCATCAAGGGTATACTCGAGTGATGGAAAAATAATTGCAGAGCTTTATCTTGAACGCAGGACATTTGTACCTCATTATCAGATTCCAGACTATGTGAAAAAGGCGTTCATCTCTGTTGAAGATATCAGGTTTTACACCCATCCCGGTGTTGATCTCATAGGAATATCAAGGGCACTGTGGCATGACATCAAAGCAGGAGGAATTGTTGAAGGAGGAAGCACAATTACACAGCAACTTGCAAGGATGCTATTTTTGAAACCCGACAAGAGTATT
Organism: Thermodesulfovibrionia bacterium; assembly: GCA_041478735.1. Classification (GTDB taxonomy): domain Bacteria; phylum Nitrospirota; class Thermodesulfovibrionia; order Thermodesulfovibrionales; family SM23-35; genus JBGOWS01. The sequence goes on from JBGOWS010000043.1 coordinate 9,460, forward strand.
AAAAGAAAAATAAAAGAAGCAACCATTTCTATACAGATAGAAAAACGTTATACAAAAGATGAGATACTCGGCATGTACCTGAATCAGGCTTATTTCGGGACAAGGGCTTATGGTATTGAGGCTGCTGCACAGACATATTTTAGTAAATCAACAAGGGATATCAACATAGCCGAGGCCGCGCTCCTTGCGTCTCTGCCAAAGGCGCCTTCGGTATATTCTCCTTTTAAAAATCCAGTAAAGACCAAAGAAAGAAGATCGACAGTTTTAAAACAAATGCTGGGTCATAAATTTATAACAAAGGCTCAATATGAAGAGGCTGAAAAGGTACCCCTTCCGTTATCCCCTCATTTCAGAAAATACGATGCGCCCTATTTTATAGAAACCCTTAGACAGAATCTATACGCAAAATACGGTAATGAACTGTATACTTCAGGGTATAAAATATACTCCACCTTAGATTTTAGAATGCAGCAGATTGCTGAAGAATCAGTCAAGACAGGAATCTCCTCAATAGAGAAAAGAGTAAGGCCGGGTGTAGAAGCAGCCCTGATAGCTATAGATTTAAGGACAGGACATATAAAGGCAATGGTAGGCGGATCTAATTTCTGGAAGAACCAGTTCAACAGGGCAACACAGGCATTAAGACAGCCTGGTTCCGCATTCAAACCTTTTGTATATATTACTGCGATTGAAAGCGGAATGACATCAGAGGAAAGAATAAATGATTTACCCATCTCATTTAAAGGTTCAAAGCCAGGACATAGGTGGCGCCCTCAAAACTACGATGGCAAATACTATGGAAGCGTTACACTGAAGACTGCACTCGCAAAATCCCTGAATGCTGCTACTATAAGATTAGCAGCCAAATCAGGAATAAACAATGTTATAGAAATTGCAAAAAGGCTTGGAATAAAAAGTGATCTTCAACCCTATTTGCCACTTGCAATTGGAGCATCTGATGTTACCTTGGTGGAAATGGTTTCTGCTTACTCAACATTTGCTTCAGGATACAGGGCAAAACCAATACTGTATGAAAAAATACTTAACAGAGACGGTATAGTTATTGACGAGACAAAGCCGGTTTTAGAAGATTTGCTAGCTAAAGAAGATGCGGAGGAGATGAAGATCCTTCTGCGGGCTGTTGTTGAAGAGGGAACTGCACAGAGTGCAAAAGAGCTAAAAAGACCTGTTTATGGAAAGACCGGCACAACTAATGATTACACAGATGCCTGGTTTATAGGATTTGATGACAGGCTTGTTGTAGGTGTCTGGGTTGGAAGGGATAACCATACACCGATTGGCTCAAAAGAGACAGGTGCAAGGGCAGCCCTTCCGATATGGATCGAATTCATGAAAAAAGTGCCTCTACAAACTCTTTCGGATCAAAATCTCTGAGGTCATCAATTCCCTCACCAACTCCTATAAGCCTAATAGGAATACCAAGCCCTTTCTTTATTGCTAAAATAATCCCGCCTTTTGCTGTACCGTCAAGTTTTGTCAGGGCAATACCAGTTACACCAATCGCCTCATTGAAAAGTTCCGCCTGCCTTAATGCATTCTGGCCGGTAGTTGCATCAACGACAAGCAGAATCTCTTGAGGTGCATCAGGCATTGCCTTTTCAATAATCCTCCTCACTTTTTTTAGTTCTTCCATAAGATTGCTTTTTGTATGCAGCCTTCCAGCGGTATCCACTATAACAATGTCTATGCCTCTATTCTTCGCTGCTTTAATAGCATCAAAGGCAACCGCAGCTGGATCCGAACCATGCTGGTGTTTAACAAGTTGAGCGCCAGCCCTTTTTGCCCATATCTCGAGCTGTTCAATTCCAGCAGCCCTGAATGTATCACCTGCAGCAAGCAAAACAGAAAATCCCTGGGAGTAAAACCTGCTTGCAAGCTTTCCGATTGTTGTTGTCTTGCCAACGCCATTTACTCCAACAGCAAGGATCACAAATGGCCTATTTCCGTAGACCACAATAGGCTGCGAATGTCCAAGAATAGCTATCATCTCTTTTTTCAATAGTTCTTTTACAGAATCTGCATCTCTAACTTCCCCCTTATCTACTTTTTTCCTTATCACCGCCATTATCTCTTCGACAGCCTTTGTTCCGATATCAGATGTAATCAATATCTCTTCGAGTTCTTCCAATGTTTCTTCGTCAATCTTACGTCCTGTAAATACAGATTCGACTCTTTCTATAAAGCCTTTTCTCGTCTTTGTTAGACCATCCTTAAGCCTTTCAAAAAAACCCATCAATCCTCCTTTAATAAACAATTTTAAATTCTTTATTGGAATTTATCAATCTTTTGGTTTTACTCAAATTATTCATATGATTAGCTGAATACAGGAGGGAACAAATAGAATAGAATTTTTTAAGCGATTATGATAGATTTAAAATCTATCTTTGGGAGTAAGGAGGACCTCTTTAATGCTTAAGAAAAAGAAAGGATATATCGTCGCTGTTGTGGGTGCAACAGGGGCAGTTGGTAATGAGATGGTTTCAATACTTGAGGAAAGAGACTTTCCAGCAGAGAAGCTCAGGCTCTTTGCTTCAGAACACTCTGAAGGGAAGATTATGGAGTTCAGGGATATCGAGATTCCAGTTGAAACCCTGAATGACAATTCCTTCAAAGGTATTGACATTGCCCTCTTTTCAGCAGGTGCAGAAAGGTCAAAGATATGGGCACCAGTAGCTGTTAGGTCTGGTTGTATTGTTGTGGATAATTCAAGCCA
>JBGOWS010000310.1:0-2622 GCA_041478735.1 Thermodesulfovibrionia bacterium
ACGGCCTTTTTTAATTCATTCTCATTTTTTAATCCGATCCTTACACCATTTACTTCGCTCTTTGAGACTATCTTTGATGATGATACCTTCGCTACCAAAGGGTATGAAAGATCAACAATCGCAGGAATATGATCTGTCATCTCTTTACTCACAAATATTCCCTTCGGTACAGGAAAGCCCATCTCTTTTAAGAGCCCCTTGACCTCGTGCTCAGGAATGACTGTTTTACCTTTGTTTTTTTTGATAAGGTCTTTTATGTTCAGCATTATCCAATTTCTGTCATTCCGTGTGACACGGAATCCAGTGCTTTTCTGGATCCCCGCTTTCGCGGAATGACGAATATGTTACCTTACCCACCAGTTGCAAAATAATTTACACACTTATGATGCAGATGTGCTGGAAAAGCTCTGCCAGCAATACATTATAGTCCTATAGCCTGGCCAGCCAGCCTTTATCCAAAAGACACTAAAGGTTAAATGTACAGTCATGTGTATCATAATCAAATCTCGTTGCTTTGCAGAGGTTTTTCAGCATGTCTGCATCGTATTTTATGCAACATTTAGGTTAATTCAAAAGTGCCCGTAATCCCATGACCGCCCTTTCAGGTGAAGGATAAACAGGTATCCGGGCTTTTTCAATGGTGGCAATTAATTTCCTGGATACCCCATCATGGGCAACATGAAAAACTATTGGCTTATTTATCCCCTTTTTCAAATTCTTCATCAATATCCCGAGCTTTTCGGTGATCCCCATAACACCTGTCAATGCAATGACTAGAAAACCATCATAATCATCCTTAAGTTCATTGAGTGCAATGATATAATCCTCATTCCTGACTTGAGCAGTAAGGTCAAGGGGATTATTGATTGTGTAAAAATAAGGGAATACACGCCCAAGTTTTTCTATTTTATCTTCAGGCAACTTAGCCATATCGAGCCCTTGCCTCATGCACTCATCTGCAGCCAGCACTCCCGAGCCTCCACCATTTGTAACTATAAGAACCCGCTTAGTAATCCCCTCTAACCCCCCCTTAGTAAAGGGGGGAAGGGGGGATTTTTTAAAAGTTCCTTGATAGGAAATTGCCTTTGCGGTATCAACCAGCTCATCAAAATCCATTACTTCCTTTATTCCAAACTGTCTGAGTATAGAACTAAATACTTCGTATCTCCCTGCAAGTCTTCCTGTATGAGAATATGCAGCAGCCTGCCCGCTTAGGCCTTTACCGGACTTGAGTATAATGAAGGATTTCTTTTCTGACAAAACCCTTGCCCGTTCTATGAATTTTCTACCATCCCCGAGTGATTCAATATACGAAACCACAACATCAGAATGCTCATCATTGATAAGGTATTCGTACAAATCAGATTCATCAATATCAATAGCATTACCATAGTTGACAGCCTTGGATATGCCAATATTTGCAGCCTTTACAGCCCCAAATAAACAGCTCAGAATTGCACCGCTCTGTGATATAACAGCCACATTTCCCCTTTTCGGCCTTTTCAACCTTTTGCGGGAAAGGAAAAATGTATCGAGTCTCTGATATGGGTTATAGACACCCATACAATTTGGACCGAGGATTCTTATACCAATCTCTCTGGCTATCTTTTTTATCTCATCCTGAAGTTTATTTTCGCCAATTTCTGCAAAGCCAGCACTGACAATAATTACACACCTCGCCTTGCCCTTATGCTCTTTAAGAATTTGAGGCATTTCCGATGCTGGCCTTATAATTATAGAAAGATCAACGGATTCTGGTATCTCTGCTAAAGAGGAATATGCTTTCAAGCCCATTAGTTCAGTATATTTTGGGTTGACAGGATAAACCCTGCCTCTAAATCTAAGGAGGTTTTTAAGTATGACACCACCCAGCTTCTCCTCAGTATGAGCAGCGCCAATTAAGGCGATGGATCTGGGACTAAAGAGAAAATCGAGAGCTTCCTTTCCCATAAACCAATTTTAACCTTTTTTTGAAAAAAGAATGCGAAGAAATATAGATTTTGAACACTTTGCTCCAATCAGGCAAAAGAGCCGATCAAGGGAAAAAGGCAAGAAGAATGCTTGAACGAGCTAATTCATTGAGTATTTGATATTTTGAATGGCGGGAACGTGTGGGAATCGAACCCACCCTGCCCGCTTGTAGCAGGCAACACTGGATTTGAAGTCCAGGAGGGACACCAGAGCCCTATACATTCCCTATGAGGCTTTTCTTTAATTATCAATAAGTTTGATTTTATCATACAGTATCATAAAGTATCAAAACCGCTTGCATTCTGTTAGCATTTTGCGAGCAAATTGCAAGCAGCATTATCTCCATTATAGGATAAAAAGAAGTGAAATTATAATTGATTTTTGTTTCATTTTAATGTAAGAGATGTGAAAATAACAGTTAAGTCGGTGGTAAGGTAAAGACAGGAGAGACAGTAAAACAGCGAATTATGAAGTACAAAGGATGAAACAGGCAATGTCAAAAGTTTTATGAAAAAGGAGGGGACAGTATGAAACCACAGAGAGCACAGAGGAATACTCTGTGTTCTCAAGAAAAGAACTTCAGACAGGGTTACCCTGCTTTTCAAGGTGAGGGCCATGGTAGGATAATAGAATTCTGGTCATTACAATAAA
>JBGOWS010000122.1:0-6599 GCA_041478735.1 Thermodesulfovibrionia bacterium
TCCCAAAGCTTTTGTTTTATCATTTCCTTACCCCCTTCTTGGTTTTTTTAACCCTTTGGGTGATATTTTATATCACCGCAAACCTTTTAACCAGAAGGGGTTTTACTATCTTAGAGGTTCCTATATCTATTTCAGGGTATATATGATGTCCGGTACATCGATGCTGGTTATTATAGAAAGCAAAGAATCTATTACATGAGTATGAAAAAACGTCGCTTAAATCGTCATAGAGTCTATTCACCCGTCTTGCCTGTAGATACCTTTACCCCATATCCTATGTTCTCCGGATAAGCAAGGAAGCTTGTGATTTCTGTCCCATCAGCCTTAAATACCTTCACCCATGCCGCGTTCTGCGGGCCAAATCCGAGTCCTGTAATGATTTAATCAATTCCATCTTCATCAAGGTCTGCTGAGAATAGGGTAAGACCATATTTCGAGTCAAAGGCTGTGTATTCTGTTACGGTTGTGCCACCGCGTTTGAATACCCTTAATGTCATAGTATTTTTAGGGTCTGGTCCCTGTGAGACTACTATTTCATCATAGCCATCTCTCATGTCGAAGGCACCGTAAAGGATAAACCCTTGAAAGGTGGTTCTGAAAAAAAATGTAATTTACAACAAGTTTTTTTCTTCCTGCAAGTCTCATATCTTGGAGCCTCGATAAAGACGCGGAGTTCACCTGCTAAGAAACACAGGACAAAAATCGAACCTCTTGAAGAGTTCATCCCGTACTAAACACCGTCAGGATTCGCACATAGGGAGTCTTTCGAATCGAAATAAATATCAGCAACCTGAGGACGCGCGTTTGTTTCGAATGTAAATGAATAAGTTGACAAATAGTGCGGCGAAAAAATGGATTTCAAGTTGAAGAACTCAGTCTTCCAAGAGACAATAAGAATGGCTTTGAAGGGACGTGCAACTCTTGGTCAAACACAGATTTACAGTAAAGGGAAACCGTAACTATTTCATTCGCCTGCCTGTTGGCAGACTTTGGTAATGAAGGACTCGGCCAGCCATAGACCGGCGCTTTGAAGTTTTGTAATACTTTCCCTTACGGACTTGATAATACCTCTCCTTTTTGCGAGAAGTATAATCCCGATCGTGCCCGTATAGCGGCAGCCCAAAGATGCGGCACATCGGCGAGCCTCGCGGTCGTCTATGACCGCCCAGCAATCAGGATTTTTCTGAGCAAAAGCCAAGACAGAGCTTTCTCCTTCTCCTATATCCCACGCTATCACGGTTTGAGGAACAATGATATCAGAGGCTTTCTTTAAATGCTGCAACGAGGAAAGATCAATTCCGCTTTTAGCGGTAATCTCTTGATATACCTTGTCAGGGACCACTATTTCGGAGAATAATTTAGGCAAGAGATACAAAAGTTCGCTCTTAAAAAGGCAGATTACTGGAGAGGCGTTAACAACAATGCGATTAATCCGCATTGCGCAATTCTTCGGCTATCTCTTCAACTGTGTACTGAAATGGCGATACGTTGAACCGGGATAGGGAGGATATGAATTCGGCGCGTGACAGTCCAGCTATCTCTTCTGCTTTTTCCTGGGATATTATTCCCATCTCATACCACTTGACCGCAGCCGCCAGGCGCAATTCTTTCGTAAATTCATCCGGTGATTTGCGAAGTGCTGAGAAAGCACCTTCCGGCATATCAAATTTAAGTGCTACTGACATGTCTCCTCCCAGACCGTTCCCGTCTTTTATAATAGTATAGCAAATCAGTATCTTTTATAAAATATCAAATAAACATCAGTCATTGCCTGCCTCCGGTATTTTGTGTTCCAGGAGTGGCAGGTTTTAATCGCATTCGCATTAACTGCTCCGCCTACGAATCTTCACTTTCAAGATGTTCGTGAAATGAAGATTATGGATAGAAAGTTAGATGGTGTTTCCCGAATTGACGAAGTCTCGGGGGTATTTTTTAACGAAGGAGGCAAGTATCCAGCCCGATGTTAATCGATGTAATTTATAAAAATCTTTTAAGGAATTTAAGCTTGTCCTTGTAAGGAGGACATCGCAGCTTAATATCAAACAAAAAAGATTTCCTTAATATGCTCTTTTTGTGTGAAAAGGTATCAAAACTTGCCTCTCCGTGATAATTCCCCATTCCGCTGTCCCCTATACCTCCAAAAGGAAGGGTGGTTGATAAAATATGAACAAAGGTTTCATTGATACATCCACCACCTGATGAAGTCTCCATTAAGACCCTTCCCTGATTTTTTCTATTTTTTGAGAAAAAATAAAGGGCGAGTGGTTTCGGACGCCCGTTGACGATCGAAATAGCCTCTGTCAAATCTTCATATTCTATAACAGGAAGAATAGGTCCGAATATCTCCTCTCCCATGATTTTATGGTTCAGCGATACATTATCAATAACTGTAGGAGCAATATACCGCTCAGCTAAATTTGTATCACCTCCTATTATAATGTCACCTTCTTTAAGCAGTCCGGAAAGACGGTTAAAATGGTTTTCATTAATAATCCTTGCATAATCAGGGCTCTTAGATGGGTCGTCACCATAAAATGCTTTGATGTACTTTTTTATTTTTTCCAGGAGTTCCTTTTTGATGGATCTATCTACTAAAAGATAATCTGGAGCTACACATGTCTGGCCGGCATTAAAAAACTTTCCCCATACTATCCTTCTCGCAGCATACTCGATATGAACATCACTGTCTACAATACAAGGGCTTTCCCCGCCAAGCTCCAGAGTTACAGGAGTAAGGTATTTCGCTGCTGCTTCCATAACTATCTTCCCTATACGCGTCCCACCTGTGAAAAAAATATAATCGAATCTCTCGGCAAGAAGTGTCTGGGCGGTTTCCACGCCTCCCTCGATAACGGAAATATAATTCAGGTCAAAGTTTTCTCCAATCATTCTGGCAATAATATTAGGCATATGTGGAGAAATCTCTGATGGTTTTAAAATAACACAATTTCCAGCCGATATAGCTCCAACTAAAGGCAAAACAGTAAATTGAAACGGATAATTCCATGTGCCAATGATTAATACAACACCAAGGGGTTCTGTATAAATGTAGCTTGAAGACAAAAAGTGCTGGAAAAAACCTAAAAAGTGAGTATGTAATAGTGGAGTTTTCACCCTTTTAGGCTCTGCCCATGACTTGAGATGCTTTATTGCATAATCAATTTCATTTAAAACCATAACTATTTCGCTAAAATAGGCTTCCGTTGCAGGTTTTCTCATATCGAACTCAGCTGCTTTTAGAATTGCCCCCTCATTTTTCGTAATTGCCTTTTTTAATAGTTTAAGCTGCTGGATACGAAAAGGGATATCTTTTGTTTTTCCGGAATTAAAAAAATTCCGTTGTTTTTGAACAATATCGCTGATTGCTAATTGGTACATTAATGATATCCTTTTATTTTCTCAATATTCCTTCTGCACAGAGGTATCCACTTAATATCGCACCTGTAAATCCACCACCTGGCATAGTCCATGCTGAAGCAAAGTAAAGATTCTCTATCGGAGATCTTTGATTGATTCTTTTTATGCCTGCCTGTCCTGGTATTTGGGCAAAACCAAAAGGTGTTCCTTGGGGATTTAATGTGTAACGCTTAATTGTTTTTGGAGTTGCTACCTCATAATATTCTATTTCATCTCTGATACCAGGAATAACCCTATTTAATCTTTCAATAAGGATTTGTGCTACCCTTTCTTTTTTTGCCTTATATTCCTCCTGGCTTAAGTTTTCCCAATCTGAAATATAATCATTTTTTATAATCGTATCTAAAAAATTCCCCAGCGTCTTATTTTGATTAAAAATGATCCTTGGATAAAGTATTGGTAAAACAGGCAGTAGAAGCAACTGTTTCCATTTCTCTCTGAGCAGCAGGTTATTTATTTCCTTGCGAATTTTAAGAATCACCTTAAAGAACTTTTTTATTCCTTTTTCTTCGTTGGGGTAATGTCTTATTAAAACTTCAATTGCTTTCCCATAATTATTAGGAATAACGATATCAACCCTTTCATTTGTGAAACGATAGAAATCAGGGATTTTTAAGAGCTCAACATGGTCAAATACCCCTAAATTACGGAAAATTTCTATTTTTAAGTCGTCTGCATCAAGCCCATCCATTTCTGCGAGGCTGACTTCAATAATAAAGTCTTTACGTCTGAATGTTGTAGCACAGCCACCGGGTATATGGCGTTGTTCGATGAGCAGGACTTTTTTACCTTCCTTTGCAAGTTTTGCCCCAGCGGTAAGCCCCCCGAGACCTCCGCCTATAATTATTACATCGTATTTCACAGTAATCTCTTCATCTTAAAATTGCAGAAACTGACATATAAGTTTTTGGTACAAAAGAAGACGTAGCCTTTGGATGTTAACCTTTTGTTCCACGTTAGTTGTCCGTTGCAGGCATCCTTAAAATAAAGCTGTCCCATTTTTCTTATAAGCTTCGCACATAAAACTCAAATACCAGGCCTTCAGATGTTTGACTTTATAAGTTTCAGTTTTCCCATCTTTTGCGGATCTCGCTCTATCCTTTCGACAAAGTGGATATGAATGTCCGGACATTTGGCCCCAAGTGACTCAAGGTCGCCTCTCAGGTTTTCTCTGAGCTTACCGGAAACTTTTTCTTCAGATGCCCCCTCTCGTAGAATAAGACAGATATGTATCCCATCCTCTTCATGAACGACCTGATATTGCTTAATTTCGTGGAGTGCTTCTATTGGGTTGTGAAAGTGATTCGGATGGACGGGCACGGCTCGCCCCTGAGGGCTCTTGAGGTAAATAATGTCTTCACCTCGCCCCTCTATCCTATCAATGAGCCGGAACGGCCGCCCACAGGGGCAAGGCTCTGCTGCCATTGTTATCATATCAGAAATTTCGTAACGGATGAGGGGTTGAGTAAAGTTAAAAAGATTCGTGATCAAAAGCTTATAACCAGGTGACCCATCAGGGACAGCCCTGTTCTGTTCATCCAGAACCTCCACAGTGAAAAGGTCTTCATAGGCGTGGATTCCGCGGTGGAAAGAGCAATCAGAACCTAATACTAACCCCGCCTCAGTCATGCCATAGGTGTTAAACGGCTGAACTCCCCATGCCTCTCGGATCTTGTCCTCCATATCCTTAGTGCGCACCCCGGAGTTTGTGGAGACAACTTTGGGGTGGATATTCAATCGCCCTTCAAGTTGCTCTATTGCAAGGAGAGATGCGATCGATGAATAAGCGGTTAACCATTCTGGTTGAAAGTCATTTAATGAGGCAACAAGGTCTTCGATGCTGGATGTGGCTTCCAGCCTTAGAAACTTATGTAGACCAACGTCAGCGCTAACGTAAAAGCGGTAGGTGACGTGCATTGGGCTACTGGCCCCGATTAAGGCACTTTTCCATCGGTTCGGAAGGCGAGGAGATACCCCCGAAAGTGATGCACACCTGATACCACCAGCAATGACAGTACTCCATTCCTTTCTGTTGAAAACAAAAACGCCCTTCAATCCGGAACTTCCGCTCGTACTGAAAACACGATATTCTCCAAGATAATACTCATCACGGGCGAGCTGCCTGATGTGGGCCTGTAGTTCGGTGAGCTTCAAACGTGGATCCGTCACAATTTTATCGAAATTCTCCATCATGGTTGCCTTGTCAATGATCGGCAGTTCGTGGAGAACAACCCCTTGGTCGATCCTTAGGTGTTTGTAAAATTCTTTATAAAAGGGAGAGTGATGAACGGCGTGCGTGACTAAGGACGAAAGCTGCTGATTCTGAAACCTCTCCAGTTCCTGTCGGTTCCATTGCTCATGTTTATATAGATTCTTTTGGATAAAGACTGCTCTTGCAACGTCTTGAAGTCGCTTTAGATTGTATTTAACCCTCATTCCTACCCTTCTTTATAAAATCAAAACCGAATGGCCAAACTTACCAAAAGTTCATCCTTCAGCTGTTCAGCCATCTTCTACTTAAAAGACCCGCCGCTTTCTGTCCCCTTCTTACGGAGGGTTACTTAGATCGTCACCATTAATAAAACATAGCAGAAAATATATCACTCGTCTATTGAAAAAAACTGATCTTGAAAAGTAGTAGTTATAACGATTTGTGATTGAAATCTAAGCAGATAAGGGAATATTTAGGATGCGGATTTCAGGAAGAAGGACGCGCAGCATAATTCTGAAAGAAAGTGACACTATCTGATGATTCTCTCCTATATAAATGGGCTACCTCACGGTGCCGTTGATAGGCACGCGATTAAAGCGGAAAATGTTGGTAGAAGCAGACCCCAGGATCATTATGAACAATTTAATTATTACGGGAGGTATACCATGACTATTCAAAAAGCCATAGAACATTTTAAGGACCATCAAAGGACATCCCTAAAGAAGAGGACACAGGAAGGGTATAAGAAGCTTCTGGAACGCTTCCACAGTGAATTTGGCGACCGTGACGTTGAGTCCATCAAGGCAGAGGAATTATGCCGATTCCTTGAAACCTACACTGAGGGATTAGCCAGGGGAGCATTCCCAATTTTTTGTAAAATTGTAAAAAGCCCTTGACATCATCGTTGTATTCAGTGATAATACATCCATGCATTATCAAGGAGGCAAAGGCGGGGTATTCCAAAAGTTAA
>JBGOWS010000313.1:0-2573 GCA_041478735.1 Thermodesulfovibrionia bacterium
AAAATCGTTTTGCCCTCCTCGAAGCTCACTTTGTGCTTTTTGAAATTGGTTTTCGCTTTGACCTCGTCCCATTCAAATGTGAGTTCCATTAAGTCCCTCTAAAAACTTACTATGATGATTTATCATATTTTTTATATAACGTTAAAACTCACAGGTGCGGTTTCCGCACCTGTGGAGTGATTTGTTAGGAGATTAATTTATGTTTTATCAAATAACGCCGACCCTCTTGAGCCAAAGACCAAAAACGCTTAGGCGAATGGTCAAATGGTGCAATTGGCCGGGATCCAACCAATTTCTTTGTTCTGAGGTCTTCAAGGTTAAAAGTAATGATTTGTAAATTTGCATTAAGAGATTGCGCTATCTGTTCAGGTGTTATGTCAGTATTTTCTTGTCTTGCAAGGAACAGAAGGATATTCACTTCAATTTCATCAAGGAGGATGATATGAGAGGATTTCTCGTAAATTTGTATTTTTTTTGTCAGTATGCCATTCTTTTCTTTAAGGTTTTGATTCTCCGTTTCAAGAATTTGTATTTTAGATTTAAGATTCGTATTCTCTTTTTCCAACAGCGTAAATTGCTCCTTCAACAGCGCGATATGCTTTTCCTGTATCACCGCCGAACCATGCTCAATGACAAGCTTACCAAAGAGGTCAGATAATGCTGTTATTGGGTTTGATTTCATATTTATTTACTCCTAACGATGATTATACCAACTTGGTATTTCCTAAATTCATGATCACACTATAGCACAAAGGGATATTGAGGGGGAGATAAAAATCATTACAAACAGGCTGTTGCATTCATAATTCTCGGCAATTTGTGATAATTTGGATCAAAAAGGAAGTTGGTATAATATGGAAAATTTGTCCAATACTGCCAAGGAGACCCTGCCGGAGTTTCAGAGGTTCCTTCTGTAGCGGAAGCTTGTACTGGAAAAGAACTTTATACGTAATTCAGGCTAAATATATTTTTGTAACCGTTCTATGCTTTTCAGAACATCTTCTGGTGTATGTCCTTCGATAGTATAAACGATGTTTTTATCCTTAAGAGCTGAAAATAATGTACCGAAGTCGAATGTCCCCTCACCTATTGCAAGGTGGGCGTCGGAGGTTTTATTGTTGTCATGGAGATGGAGTTCGATTATATAAGGCATTAGCTGTTTTAACCATTCCCCGAGTGGAATCTTTGAGAAGAGATTGAAATGGCCTGCATCAAAACATATTCCAAAATGTTCGGAGTTTATTTCTTCCATAAGAAGTCTGAGATTTGCCGGGTCATCCTCGAAGATATTTTCTATGGCTATCTTTATATCCATATCAACAGCCTTTTTTATCAGAGGAGGCCATGTTTTTAAACTGCCTTCAAGCCATACATCAATTTTCTGTGCATATTTCCACTTCTCATAACCTGAATGAAATACTATTACTTCGGGCTTCAGGACTTCTGCGATTGCAAAGATATGTGAAAACCTTTCAATAGTTATGTCCCTTACTTTTGAATCTACTGCTCCTGGTGACAGATCCATGAACGGTGCATGAATTGTAATGGAAGGACGATAATCAAGTTTTTCTTTAAGTTTTAAAATGTCAGAACCGGTTATAGCATCAAGAGAATGAGACGAAAAATATATCTCGAGGTTTACGCGATGTTTTCTTATAAATCGTAAATAATCCTCTATCCTGTGATAGGGAACATGGACATGAGGACTTATCATTAATTTTTTGCAGAGGCCTCTACTTTAGTTTCTTTCTTTATATCAGATTTAACTTCAGCTTCTTTTGCTTTCTTCCTTTCAGGACGTGCATAGTCCGTCACATACCAGCCTGTGCCTTTAAGGACAAAGGAAGTTTGGGAAATTAATTTATGCATATTTCCACCGCAGTCCGGACAACTGCTTAATGGTTCATCATTGAATTTCTGAATTACCTCACACTGTTTTCCGCAGTTAAGGCATTCATACTCATATATCGGCATTACAGACAACCTCCTTTAACTGAAAAAGTCTTTATGCAAGATTTAATGCAGAACTTTAAAGTGTCATGCTGAATTTATTTCAGGGTGACAAAAAATACTTTTTCAATAAATTCAAATTTGTTCATTATAACACAAGCTTTTAATATTTCTACCCAAAAGGGTTCTTATATTTTTAGGAAGACAAAATAATCTTCTATGTGTTTCCGGGTCGTAGTATGAAAGATTTTTAAGTTTTCTTTCTTTTAACCTTGTGCTTACTACAGAAGAAGACATTTGTCCTGGATTATATTTAGACGAAGCAACTTTAAATGCCCATAAAGAGCTAAAACTCGGAATATATTCGTAACAGAACTCTGCTGCAGGAAAAATATCGTCAAAATTGCCTGATTTTTTGTTTTTCATGGGGAGATTGAATATCTCACGTAGTTTATCAAAGCCGGCAACAAACAATCCTGTAGTTGATTGCTATCATAACATCGCAAACTTATTTTTAATGCTCAGAAATATCATAACATCGCAAACTAAATTAAGTTTCCCTCTTTGTAATTTGGAGTAGAGGACCCTTAATCGGGAAAGAGAAAGATTTGATAATCCTATTG
>JBGOWS010000232.1:0-3899 GCA_041478735.1 Thermodesulfovibrionia bacterium
AAAGGACTGAAATAATCTCTTGTATATTTCGAGTAGAATCGTCATGTGTTTCTTTATTTATCTATTTTACACCAAAATATCCCTCCCCCTTGACGGCGGAGGGTAAGGGTGGGGGTGTTGTCATGTGTATCATAATCAAATCTCGTTGCTTTGCAGAGGTTTTTCAGTATGTCTGCATCATATTTTATGCAACATTTATCCCGAAAATGTCATTCTGGCTTGTCCAGAATCCTTCTGAAGAAAGATTCTCTATCCCGAAAGCTTTCGGGAGGAATAACAGTTGGCTTAGTATGTGTAAATATTGTTTGGAACATTTTTCATGACCCTTTGTGAGCCAAAGGCTCATGTGGGTTTAGGTCGACTTGTTTATAGATAGATAAATTGCCTATAATAACTGCTAAATTCACAGCTTATAATTGAGGGTATGGAGGAAACATGCTGATCGAGGGCAGAGCCTGGAAATTCGGTAATGACATAGATACTGACGTGATTATACCTGCAAGGTATCTTACTACCTCTGATCCGGAGGAACTCGCAAAGCATCTGATGGAAGATGCGGACAAGGATTTCCCGGGCAAGGTAAAGCCAGGTGATATTATTGTTGCCGGCAGGAACTTTGGTTGCGGCTCATCGAGGGAGCACGCACCTATTGCGATAAAAGCAGCCGGTATCCAGGCGGTTATAGCAAAAAGTTTTGCAAGGATTTTCTACCGGAATGCCTTTAATATAGGTCTCCCGATCTTTGAATCGGCTGAAGCCTCAGAGAAGATTAAAGAGGCTGATTTAATAGGAATTGATGTGAGCAACGGAATAATAAAGAATCTGACGACAAACGAGGAATATAAAGCCAATCCGATTCCTCCATTTATGCAAGAGTTAATCTCTGCAGGAGGATTGGTTGAGTGGACAAAGAAGAAGCTGAAAGTTTAATTTAAATAACCCCCTCACCCTTACCCTCTCCCGCCAGGGAGAGGGGATTTAAGTATTGATAACCCTCTCCTGCCAGGGGAGAGGGTAAATCCGCTCTTGAGAGGGGGAGGTGTGTGTTTCCCCTCCCTTGACGGGAGGGGTGAGGGGAGGGTGATTTAGTTCATCATATGTAATACAGGAGAATAATCTATGAAATCTTATAACATAGCAGTGATTCCCGGAGATGGTACAGGGCCGGAGGTCATCAGGGAAGGCGTAAAGGTATTAGATGCTGTTTCTAAGAGGTTCGGATTTAAATTTAACTTCAATTATTATGATTTTGGAGGCGCGAGATATTTAAGGACAGGTGAAACCCTTCCAGATAGTGCAATCGACGAGTTAAAAAGATATGATGCAATCTACCTCGGCGCAATAGGTCATCCTGATGTAAAGGCTGGCATACTTGAGAGGGGAATTCTCTTAAGGCTTAGGTTCGAGCTTGACCAGTATATAAATTTAAGACCTGTCAAATTATATCCCGGAGTCGAATGTCCATTAAAGAATAAGAAACCTGAGGATATTGACTTTGTTGTTGTGAGGGAGAATACAGAGGGGCTGTATACCGGAGCAGGAGGAGTTTTGAAAAAAAACACGCCTGATGAGGTGGCGATACAGGAGTCAATTAACACAAGGAAAGGCGTTGAACGTTGCGTACGATTTGCCTTTGAGTACTGTAAGAAGAGAAATAAGATCAACAAGCTTACACTCTGTGGTAAGACAAATGTCCTTACATTTGCATTTGACCTCTGGGAAAGAACATTCTATGAGGTTGCAAAAGAATATCCCGGGATAAAGGTCGATTATGCACATGTTGATGCTGTAACAATGTGGTTTGTGAAGAATCCTGAATGGTTTGATGTCATAGTAACAGACAATATGTTCGGTGACATTATTACGGATTTAGGGGCGATAATTCAGGGTGGGATGGGCATCGCTGCAGGTGGAAATATTAACCCTCAAGGCGTCTCGATGTTCGAGCCTATCGGGGGGTCTGCACCAAAATATACAGGAAAGAATGTTGTTAACCCTCTGGCTGCGATATGTGCAGGAGGGATGATACTCGAATACATCGGTGAGAATAATGCATCGCGGCTTGTTGAAATGGCTGTTATGGAGGTTACAGGTAAATATCTCAAAAGCCTTGCCGCCGGTCAAATGGGTTACAGCACAACCGAAGTTGGCGACCTTGTTGCAAAGTTTGTAACCGAACTCAGCCCTTAATTGACAAAACAACGAATTATTTGATATAAAAAAGTTCTACTCCTGGGTAGCTCAGTCGGCAGAGCGGGTGGCTGTTAACCACTTGGTCGGGGGTTCGAATCCCTCCCCAGGAGCCAAATTTATTTAAGACTACCGCGGTTATTGTATTGCCTACCGCTGAGTTATTTAATTTCTGAACTGTCATCTATTAGCTCTGGTCATGCCCTATGCATAATGACAAATTAAAGGACGGTATTTAAAGATGGTATTTAAAGTTAATTTAAGTTATAATATATCAGCTTTTGGAGTTTTATAAGTTAAGAAACCTTCAGATGCTTTGAAAGCTCTGGGGGTTTTTTATTTCAAAAAGGAGATGAAATGGAGAAAAAAATTTATGTTGCAAACATTCCGTTTAGTGCAACAGAACAAGACATCAAGGATCTCTTTTCAGATTGTGGAGATGTTGTATCAGTAAAAATAATAATGGATAAGCTCACAGGACAGTCCAAAGGGTTTGGCTTTGTTGAGATGGGATCGGAGAACGATGCAAAAAAAGCGATTTCAGAACTAAATGGCAAACCGTTTCTGGGGAAAACACTCACTTTAGCTGAGGCAAGACCTCAACAACCGAGAACTGGCTTTCAGGAGAGAAAGGGTGGCTTTGGTGGAGGCAGGAGTTCAGGGAAAGGCTGGAGATAAGTTTTGGAAATTAAAGTCTATGGGAATGACGTTGAAAGAGCATTGAAAATCCTTAAGCGGGAACTACAGAAGGAAAGTCTTTTTAAGGAAATTAAGCAAAGAAGTTATTACGAAAAGCCTTCTGAAAAGGAGAAACGGAAACAAAGAGAGGCAAGAAAGAAAAGGAGAAAAGCTTTACGGTTTAAGAAACCTATTCAGGTAGTGAAAAAATAAAAATCAGTTTTTTTAAATACCTCTAAGAAGAGAAAAATTACCTTTTTTATTTTCTAATTTCCATGCACAGGGTGTATTCAATTAACCAAAAAAGCATTAGAAATAATTAACCCCTTAAAAATTTGTTATTAAACAAAACAGCATAAGTCGGAATCGACTCGTACCGAGAAGGACAAAAAAATGAATTTTGAAGATTTTAGTTTAAGTAAAGAGACAATGAAGTCTATATCAGAAATAGGATTTGAGGAGCCGACACCTATTCAGGTCTCTGCCATACCGCTCATACTGAGTGAGCGTGATATTGTGGGGCAGGCACAAACTGGCACAGGAAAGACTGCTGCCTTTGCTATCCCAATTGCAGAAAGATGTCAGAAGGGAAGAAAACCCTTTGCTATTATACTGGAGCCAACAAGGGAATTGGCAGTCCAGGTTGCACAGGAGATTTATAAAATAGGCAAGTATAAAAATATTAGTGTTCTGCCTGTTTATGGAGGTACGTCTATTGACAGGCAAATAAGGACATTACAACGGGGTGTCAATGTCGTTGTTGGAACACCAGGTCGTGTTTTAGACCTTCTAAGACGGAAAACCCTTTCTCTTTCAGAGATAAGAGTTGTCGTTCTTGATGAAGCAGACGAGATGCTTGATATGGGATTTATTGAGGATATTGAGACAATACTCAAAGCAACACCCGCAGAAAGACAAACCCTTCTTTTTTCAGCTACAATCCCGCAGCCGATAATGAATATTGCCAGGCGTTATATGAGGAGCCCTGAGAAGATACGGGTAAATACGGATGTTGTTATCCCAAAGATAAG
>JBGOWS010000120.1:0-6721 GCA_041478735.1 Thermodesulfovibrionia bacterium
AAAGTCCTGGAAGTGTCACCCTGAGCTTGTCGAAGGGTGATATAACCATTTGATTTATGGTCATAGTTCGACAGGCTCACTATGACAGAAAAGTTTTTTTCAGACTTTTGCAAGAGCCTCAATGGGTAGTTGTTTTTTTTATCCATTAAAGAGGCTCTTACGTCGTACGAGTAAAGGGGTATCGAAAGCAATCGAAATGTTAAAGCTTGATAAGGTTCGGACATTCTATGGGCATAGTGAGGCATTAAAGGATATTGATATTGAAATAAATCAAGGTGAAATAGTATGTCTCATCGGAAACAACGGAGCTGGAAAGTCAACGACACTCATGACAATTTCAGGTATCCTGAGACCTCTTTCAGGAGACGTCATATTTGAAGGAAAAAGTATCAAAGGACTACCACCTCATAAGATTGTTGAAATAGGTATTAGCCAGGTGCCTGAGGGCAGAAGAATCTTCCCTAAACTGACTGTTAAAGAGAATCTTGAGATGGGAGGATTTACCAATCGGGGAAATTTTAAATCTATCCTCGAAATGGTGTATAGTATATTTCCTTTACTACAAGAAAGACAAAAGCAGTTATCTGGTACACTAAGTGGAGGAGAACAGCAGATGCTTGCGATAGGCAGGGCTCTTATGTCCAGTCCGAAGCTTCTTCTGCTGGATGAACCTTCTCTTGGCCTTGCTCCTATTGTTGTGAGTAAGATTTTCAAGACAATAAAAGAGATTAACAGGGATGGAGTTACGGTTCTCCTTGTCGAACAGAATGCCAGAGCAGCTCTAAAATTATCAAAAAGGGGATACGTCCTTGAAAATGGCAGTATAGTATTACAAGGTAAAGGTGAAGAGCTATTGAGTAATGAAAAGGTGAGAAAGGCTTATCTCGGAGAAGTGATTCTTTAAAAAGAAATATTGAATTCAATGCCTAACATTCTTAAAATGGTAGTGTAATTTTTCATAGAGGATGTAAGGGAAATCAGGAGGTTTTTTTAAAATGAGGAAGATTTTATTGTCTATCTTGTCTCTTTGCTTCTTGTTTTTTGGATGTCAGAAGAAAGAAGATGTAATAAAGATAGGTATTGCCGGCCCCATGACAAGTGACCAGGCAAAGATGGGTATGGATTTCAAAAATGGTGTCTCTCTTGCTGTTGAAGAATGGAACAATAAAGGAGGCGTTCTTGGTAAGAAGATCGAAATGATAATTAGTGATGACCAGCATGACCCAAAACAAGCTGTTTCTGTTGCTAATAAGATGGTAAATGATGGCGTAA
Organism: Thermodesulfovibrionia bacterium; assembly: GCA_041478735.1. Lineage (GTDB taxonomy): Bacteria > Nitrospirota > Thermodesulfovibrionia > Thermodesulfovibrionales > SM23-35 > JBGOWS01. The sequence goes on from JBGOWS010000120.1 coordinate 1,273, forward strand.
TCGGTGTTATCGGGCATTTTAATTCGAGCTGTTCTATCCCTGCATCAGACGTCTATAATAGAGCCGGGATTCCAATGATTACACCTGCATCCACCAACCCCCTTCTTACAGAAGAAGGTTATAAAAAAGGGTATAAAGGTGTATTCAGGGTCTGTGGCAGAGATGACCAACAGGGGAAGATTGCAGCAGATTTTGTTATAAATTATCTTAAGCTTAAGAACGTTGCTATCCTTCATGATAAGACAACATATGGTCAGGGTCTTGCAGATGAATTCAAAAAATTCCTCGAAAATAAGGTTAATGTGGTTTATTATGGAGGGGTTGTCCAGGGAGAGAGGGACTTCAAAATGGTTCTAACTGCAATAAAAGTTAAAAAACCTGAACTAATCTTTTTTGGAGGTATATATCCTGAAGCAGGGCTTCTCGTTAAGCAGGCTAAAGAGCTCGGATTGGAATCTAAATTCATGAGTGGTGATGGAACGATTGATCCAAAGTTCATTGAGATTGCGGGAGCCCCTGCAGCAGAGGGCACATTTCTTACATTTAGTCCTGATCCAAAAAATATTCCATCGGCAAAAGACTTTATTGATAAATACCGGTCAAGGTATGGAGAAATTGGCCCATATTCTATTTATGCTTATGATGCCACAAATATTATGTTGGCTGCAATTAAAGAGGCTAACTCAATTGAAGGTGGATCAATTATTGATAAGTTACATTCAATGGAATTCAACGGTGACATTGGTAAGATAAAGTTTGATTCAAAAGGAGATGTGACAATTTCACCCTATGTTGTCTGGATAACAAAAAGTGGAAAATTTGAAGAATACTGGAAACCTTGATGATAGAGAGAAAGATTCAGATATTGCTCAAAAATTTATTTAACTTGATGGATTATTGAAATTATTTTTATTCGTTATATTTACTAAAATATTGCGACAACCATCAGTTAAAGGTACACTAAGGTATCAAAAAATAAATTTTTTCACAACATCTGAATCTTCTTAATTGTATAACTTGGATTAAAGACTATGGACATTTTAAAGGCTGTTAAAGAGAGAAGAAGTATTCGTGATTTTCAAAAAAAGGAAATACCAGAGGACATAATTGATAAACTCATTGATGCCCTGGTATGGGCGCCCAGTGCCGGCAACCTTCAGTCAAGGAAGTTTTATTTTATAAAAAACGAGAAAATCAAGAAGAAGGTTGCAGCAGCAGCCTTTAACCAGAATTTTATTGCAGAGGCACCTCTTGTGGTAGTTGGCTGCACTGACAGCCGTATATCCTATAAATACGGAGAACGAGGGGTTTATTTGTATTCAATTCAGGATGTTACATTAAGCATTATGAATATGATGCTTGTAGCACATGAGAACGGGCTCGGGTCTACATGTGTCGGAGCATTCCATGAAGATGAAGTCTTTAAGATTCTGAACATGCCGAATAATTTAAGGCCGGTAATCATTGTACCGGTTGGTTATCCATCGAAAATTCCTTACCCTCCTCCGAGGGTATTAAAAAAAGAAGCAGTGGAGGTTATAGAATGAAGATAGCTGTCAATACAGGCGGTGGTGATGCTCCTGGTCTGAATGCTGTTATCCGGGGTGTAGTTCTTGCTGCTTATCGAAAGGGATGGGATGTTTATGGTATTAAATACGGTTATAAAGGTCTTATTGATACAAAGCAGATTACTCACCTTACTCCAGAGTCTGTCTGGGATATTACGAATATTGGAGGTACGATTCTCGGGTCAGCAATCAAGGATGACCCTTTCAGATATCCTGTAAAAGGGTATGACGGAAATTTTATTGCGACTGATATTTCGGATACTGTAGTTTCAAATTTTAAGGCTTTGGGTTTTGATGCACTTATTGCTATTGGAGGAGATGGCAGCCTTAGCATTGCAAACAAGTTTTTAAAAAAAGGTGTGCCTGTAATCGGGATTCCTAAGACTATTGATAATGATATCAGCTCAACGGATGTTACCTTCGGATTTGATACAGCAGTCAATACAGCGACTGAGGCTATAGATAAACTTCACACTACTGCCAGATCTCATGACAGGGTTATGGTTGTGGAGGTAATGGGCAGGTATGTGGGATGGATAGCACTGTATTCAGGGATTTCAGGGTCAGCCGATGTTATTTTGATACCAGAGTTACCCTTTGATATAGAAAAGGTTTGTAAAAAGATAAGGCAGCTTGAACTTATCGGGCAAAATTACGCCATTGTTGTAGTAGCAGAAGGGGCAAAGCCTGTTGGTGGCGAGGTAACAGTAATCGAAAAAAATCCAGGGGAGGTCAGGCTCGGCGGAATAGGCAAAAAGGTAGCAGATGAAATCGAAGAGAAGACGGGTAAAGAAACGAGATCTATTGTTCTCGGCCACTTACAAAGGGGAGGCGCGCCTACTACTTTTGACAGACTGCTCTGTCTGAGATTCGGTACCGCAGCGATAAGGTTTGTCGAGGCTGGCAAGTTCGGGTCAATGGTGGCACTTCGTTCTGCAGAGATATGTGCGGTGCCGATTGAAGAAGCAATTGGTCAGATGAAAACAATACTTCTGGACAGCGATATCATTCAAACTGCAAGGTCCTTGGGCATAAGTTTTGGTGATTAGAAATATCCGGTTGTCTTATTTGTCTTTTTAATCAACGAATTCCTTGATGCTATGCATCGGGTCTCCTAAAATTCCCTCCCCATCGATGGGGGAGGGGTAGGGCGGGGGTGATTCATACAATTATAAAAACCGCTCTATTTTTATACTTGTCTCGGCTAATAATTCGTATTCATATTTCTGAGGTTTTCTCCCAAAGCAGGTGCCTAAGCTTTCGAAGAGTGCAACCTCGTCAAGGTCTACATCCCTCCGTTTTATTATATCTGCTGTCGACCGGTAATATATTTTTCTGCCCGTCACATTGACTACTGTATTACCACTCTTGCCATTCAAGAGAAGTATTACAGCAGCTGCTCCTGCTTTTTCTCCGAAATTAACATCGAAGGCAGAAGTATGTCCAGACCTGACAATATGGCTGGGGACTATTTCCCTTGCCTCTGGAGCCTCATAAACACCCGGGGCGTACATCCCTGTCTTCTTCATGAATTCCTTTACTTCAGGATCGGTTTTTAACCTCTTCTCTAACTGTTGTCTTACGTACTTACCTGCACCTGCGAGCTTTTTATGACCAAAGGCATCTACTCCTGCGGATTCGTCATATAATAACTCACCAGTGGCTGTCTTAATACCTTCTGATACAACTATCATATAAGTGCCTGCATTTACATCGCTCCTCTCTATCCTTGAAAAAAATCTCCTTTTCATGTTTTCGTAAACAACATCAAAGTCAACAGGTATTTCTGGTATGAGGATACAATCGGCCTCAGCAGCTATACCTCCCCTCAGGGCGGTGTGTCCCACATACCTTCCAAAGACCTCTATTATCATGATGCGATTGTGGCTCATACCAGTGGTTTTCAACTCCCTCGTTAAGACAGCAATCCTGTTTATAGCGGAATCGCCACCCACACTGTAGGATTGGAGGTCCAGGTCCATTGTCTTTGGAACATGAACACATGGAATGCCGTGGGCCAGAAGATCAACTACCACACTGCCTGTATCATCTCCGCCGCTTATTATTAAGCCGTCAATCCCGAACTTTTTGAGCCCGTTTTTAATCCTCTCATATTTTGCCGGGTCTTTTATTTTTTCGATTTTCACTCTCGAATGGCCTGCCTCCGAACCTGCAATCGAGGCCTGTATCCTGCTTATTCGATCCGGGGTAAGAGCTACTATATTATCCATGTCAACAAGATTATATAGACCTGCATAGCCGTTAGGGATTACCTCTGCTTCAATTCCCAAAAAGTATGCCTCACGTGCGATGCCCTTTATCACCGCATTAAGGCCTCCACAGTCTCCACCACTGGTAATAATTCCGATTTTCTTTAAATTTGCCATCTTTTTCCCTCCTTAAAATAGCATGCCTGTTTTGATGAAATTATTTTAACATCTGTTTTCTTTTAATTTATGTGATTCTAATAATTTATGTGATTCTAAGGAGTTTTTCAACTGCCAGGATTGACCCCTTCATCTCCTTTAATATCTTTTACCTTTTTAGCCATGTCTTCTGGCACAGGGCTTGAGAATTCAAGATACTCACCGCTATCAGGGTGAGCAAATCCCAATATTTCTGCGTGCAGCATCTGTCTTGGAAATAAAATTTTTTTTCTGGACTTAGCCTCGATTTCAACCTTCTTCCCGTATGTCCTGTCTCCAAGTACGGGATGCCCTATGGAGGCAAAATGTACCCTTATCTGATGTGTCCTTCCAGTACCAAGTCTTACCGCAATTAACGTGGCTTTGCCAAATCTCTCAAGTACCTTCCACCTGGTAAAGGCCTCTTTACCTTTCCTTACCCGGGTTGACATTTTCTTCCTGTCGGACTCAGAACGCCCTATCCTCAGCGATATCTCACCTTTATCTTTTCCGAGATTCCCATAAATTAATGCAATATACCTTCTGTTTATTTCCCTGCGTTTAAATTGTTCAATAAGGTTATAGTATGCTTTATCATCCAGGGCTATGACTATCACACCCGAGGTGTCTTTATCAAGCCTGTGCACAACACCCGGGCGCAACGGCCCTCCTAATGTGGCAAACTTCTTACAGCGGTAAGAAAGTGCATTCATAAGGGTGCCATGAGCATGTCCGGCAGCCGGATATACAACCATGCCCGCGGGTTTATTTACAACAACGAGATACTTATCTTTGTAGATTATTTCTATAGGTATCGGCTCTGGTAAAAGCCCTTCGGTTTCTTTGTCGGGAATGCTTAAGGTGATTAAGTCTTTTGTCTTTAACCTGTAATTTCGGCTGACATTTTTGCTGTTGACAAGAACATTGCCTTTTGTTATAAGCCTCTGTATCTGTGAGCGTGTAATTCCGGTCTTTATTGCGAGGAAGGTGTCTATCCTCTCTCCTGCTTCTGATGTGTGAACTAATATTTTTTTAATATGCATGATAAATTTTACTATATTAATACTTTATGTTCTATAAGTCGCGTTGAATGGAAGTTCTATCAGAGCTGAACCCTATAAAAGTGTATAAGGGTTAGCAATTACTAATTTCTTTATAGGGCTATGCACTTGACTCTCGTAACCACTATATGTAGTATTCTGTTTATCGCGTGGTTCAACGACAATTGAAGCGAAACCGTCACCAGCTAAGGATATTAAGGGAAAAAACGTCATGATTTATGACCACAACATGTCGTACTAAGGAGAGTCAAGTGCATACCCCTATTTCTTTATTTATATTTGCCAGGTTTCCTAAAAGGGAATTGATTTCCTCAAAAAAGAAACTTCTATTAATTCATATATAGTAACCCACCAGTTGCAAAACAGTTTCTGCATTTATGATGCAGATGTGCTGGAAAAGCTCTGCCAGCAACAC
>JBGOWS010000082.1:0-8223 GCA_041478735.1 Thermodesulfovibrionia bacterium
ATGAAATTTTATATTGCTGTAAAGAAAAAAATGGATTGATGTGTAACCATTCAGTAGCAAGGGGCCAGTGAAAGAGGGACAAAGGGACAGGCTTGCATATACGCATTGATGAATCTGCAAATATCGGGAAAGGGAAGGGATAAATAAAAAGGCTTTATTCTTCGGCCTGAATATCGACGAGGGTATGACGGCCGTCGGCCTTCTTGATGGCTTGAACAACAGCCCTGTTAACCATGGTCCCAACCACATCGTCAACTGTCTCGCCGACTTCGGTAATCTTGCTGCGCTGCCCGTCAGAAGTTATTTCCAGCCAGTCTTTATCCAAGTGCACAGCCCTTAAAATTCCGCGCAAAGTTACCTCTTGTTGATCCTCAGCTTGCGGTGTCCTTGGGAATTGACGGCGTAGGGAGGCGCTGATTGTCTGCCTTGCGGGTGCGACTAATGTCACGGGCTTCGTTTCAGTCAGACTTGTCCTGAGCCAGGAGATTCTTCGGCTTCGCCTCAGAATGACAGAAGGCGAAGAAATGACAGAAGTGCCCTTTTTCAGACTTTTGCAAGAGGCTCAATTGAGAAGATTTTTATTTCTTATTTAATAAACCTTATATCCAGAAAATGTGCTGAACAAGAAATACACGGGTCATATGACCGGACCAACATTTCAATAGCAAGGGTTATTTCCTCATCACTCTTATCAAGGATCTCCGGGACCAATTTCATCATATCATACTCGATATTACCTGTATTCTGGCTTGTAGGGATAATGCAATTTGCATCTCTGATAATTCCATTTCCATCCGTTTGATAATTATGGAATAAGATGCCCCTGGGAACTTCGACAGCTCCCACCCCATTTCCCGGCCTTACAGGAATTTTACCCTGCTCATTCAATCCGACCACGATTTCCTCGTTATAATTCAGCGGGGTGTTCTGCAAGTCTTCCAGAATAGATATGGCATCTTCAAGACAGTGGACACACTCGACTAATTGCGCAACTGTATTCAGGTACGGATTGATGCATTTAGGCTTTAATCCTACCGCAGCAACTACTTCTTTAGCTTTTGGGTGGAGCTTTTCAGAATTCAGATTAAATCTTGCCAGTGCACCAACAGCATATGATTCCCGGCTGAGTTTCGCGTGTTTGGCCGAAGAGTGAGGCACTACAAATTCATTTGTAATTTTCCTATAATCTTTTTTATTCATTCTTACGCCGTCGGTAGAACCAATATCACCCATTAATAATGGATATTCATCATTATCGCTAACAAGTGCTACATATTCAGTATCTCGTTCGAATTCAGGAAATTTCAAAGAAGCAGCTAATTCAACTGTTGCATCCATATCCGGTCTCATCCCTTTCAGCATATTAAGCATGGTTTCAATGTCTTTAGGTCTGGGAAGTTTTGTAAATCCTCCCACAATAGCAGATATGGGATGTACATGCCGGCCAACAAGAATATCACACAAGTCGTTGCAGGTCTTTTTCATCCTTAAAGCCCGGCGTACAACCTCGTTATGGCTCTTAATGAGCGGCACAAAGCTCTTAACGCCAAGGAGGTCGGGAGCTACCATGAGATAAATATGTAAGATATGGCTGTCAAGCATCTCATAGTGTAAAAGGAGTTTTCTCAGTTTTAGTGTCTGTTCTGTTGGTGTAATGCCGAGGGCCTCTTCTGCTGCCTGTATCGAAGCAAGTGTATGTCCGCATGCACAGATACCGCATATCCTGCTGGTAATATGCTGGGCCTCGAATATCGAACGGCCCCTCAGCATCCCTTCAAAAAACCGCGGTGCCTCAACTATGTCCAAACGGCAGGTATCTAATTTCCCTTCCTTTACATTAATAACAATATTTCCATGTCCTTCAACCCTTGTAAGGTATTCAACATTTATATTTACATTCTTTTTCATATTAGCCGAGCTCCCTGCATTTGTTATACATATTCATTTTGTTCAATATAAGTTCCATCGGAATCTTGTATTTTGCCAGCACATCCTGAGCGCCTTTTTCATTCGGGTTACTGACCATGCCACGGCATCCGTAACAGATATTGCCGTTGTTTATGCACCAGGAATTGCACCCGGCCTTAGTGACAGGGCCGAGACAGGTGACTTTCCGGTCATACATGCAGACATTCTCATTCAGCTTGCATTCAACGCACACAGGGTAATCAGGTACATAGTACGGAATACCCTGCAGGGCAGCCTTTAACACAGTAACAAATTCCGGGATATACATAGGACAGCCATGGACGAAATAGTCAACTTTAACTACCTGGTGAACAGCTTTGGTCAATTCTGTCGGGAAAAACCGGAAGCTGTCTCCGTAAACATATTTTCTGATATCATCAAGGCCGAAATTATTCTTCATACCATTTACACCGCCTATTGTTGCACAGGAGCCGATGGTAATGAGAATCTTTGTTTTTTTCCGTATCTGCTCTATTCTCTCGACCGCATGAGGATCGGTAATACTCCCTTCTATGATGGCGATATCAAGATTTTTACCCCATTTTTCGGCCATGACCTCTCTCCATTCAATGACATTTATGGAACCGAGGACAGCTAAAACATCTTCTCCCATATTTGCGATCTGCAACTGGCATCCTTCGCAGCAGGCAAAATCAAAAATTCCAACTTTTGGTTTCTTCATACTAAAATGCCTCACTCAAGTTTTTGATTCGTTCATAATTAAAGACCGGCCCATCCTGACAAACGTAGAGGTTCTGAATCTGGCAGTGGCCGCATTTTCCATTGCCGCATTTCATATTGCGCTCAAAGGATAAAAGAATCTGACGCTCGGGAATCCCCTTGGCCAGAAGCTCTTTTATTACAAAGTTATACATGATTGGCGGACCAACGACTGCAGCAAATGTCCTCACTGGTTCGATATCAACACCCGGGATGAGTGTTGTGATCACTCCGACATTTCCTGCCCAATCAGGGTCTGCACGGTCTACGGTACAGGCATAATGGAGGTCTGTGCGCTTATTCCAGTCTTCAAGTTCGTCGCTGAAGAGCATCTCCTTTGGCTCTTTGCATCCGAATAAGATATGAACTTTTCCGAAATCACGACGGTTGTCAAGGACATACGTAATCAAAGAACGCAAAGGTGCAATGCCCAATCCACCAGCTATAATCAACAAATCATTCCCTTCCAGAATCCTTATAGGGAAGCCCTCTCCATATGGACCCCTTATTCCTATCTCATCTCCTGCCTTTAATTTATGGAGACTCCTGGTAACCTTTCCGACAGCCCTTACACACAGGTCAAAGGAGTCGCGTTTAGCAGGAGATGAACAGATGGAAATGGGAACTTCTCCAATACCCAGGAGAGAGACCATAAGAAACTGCCCTGGTTCGTGATCAAGTGAACTTCCGTCTCTGAGCGCTATCTCAAAAAACTTTTCATTCGCAGTCAGCTTTTTCTTTTGAAGGATCTTTGCCTTTTTTAATCTATAACTGGAATCTTTTAAAGCCACTTTTTCCATACTCTATCCTCTCTCTTTTATCAGTTCATTGAGGGTCTCTTTAAGACTGATGCGAGCCATGCATGTGCGGGTACATCTGCCACACCCTGTGCAGAAGAACCGTGAAAACCTGTCAACAGGATACCTGAACTTACGGTAATACCTGTGCCTCTGTCTTGCTGAGCGCTCTTTCCTGAAATTTATACCTCCGGCTACTCTTGCGAATGGCTCAAGCTGACAGGAATCCCAGACGCGATACCTGACTCCTTTCTTCAGGCTCAGGTCGAGTTCATCTCGTATGTCAAAACAGTAGCATGACGGACATACATTCGTGCAGTTTCCGCATGCCAGGCATCGTTCATTAAGGTCTTTCCATACACGTGCCCTGAAAGACCTGTCAAACAATTCCGGTATATGCTTGCCTTCTATCGGGACTTCATTGTTGAACACCTTTCTCTTATGATCACGCAATCTTTTCAGATCATTCATATGCAACACTTCAGCCTTTTCAAAAGATTCAGTTGCATCGATGATTTCATCTCCAGTCTGAGTATTCACATGCACGATAAAATAATCTCCCAAATCCGTAAAAAAAAGATCATATCCACCACTTGGAAAGCTCGCGTTTACCAGATGACAACTTGCATATTCGTCACAATAATCATTACATTCCAATCCGATCAATGTTATTTTGTTTTTGCGGGTCAGATAATTGTAATCCTTGGGACGTTCTGAAAAGACCATATTAAGACACTGAATTCCTGCAAGATCACAGGTGTGAACCCCAAAAAGTGTCACTGGTTCATACTCTAAAACAGCTTCAGCATCCACACCTTTACTAATATTAAATTTCAAAAGGGTTTCGCGTTGAGGCATAAAGAATTTTTTTGGAGGCAAAATAGTAGGTATATATTTACAAGCAATTTCACTGCCCGAGGTAACTTCTTCAAATGCAAAATTGTTGTAACCTTTCGATACCGGCGCTGCCAACTTCTGCATCTTTGAAAGTTTTGAGATAAAATCATTAAATTTTTCTTTTTTAAGTATCATATATTGTATGTCTTCCATATCTTCCTCTTTTAATTATTGGAATATTTAATTTTTTGGAAAATGGATAATTGGCATCCAAACAAGTTATTAATGGTCCCATAATTATGATAATAACGTTCATTCATTATGGCTGTCATTCCCCGGCTTGACCGGGGAATCCAGAATCCCGAATGCTTTCGGGACTGGATGCCCGCTTACGACTTGCGGGCATGACGGACAAGAAACGATGATGACTTACGAATGTCTATTCAATTCTGAGATCCTTAATATATCAAACGCTTCCATTAAGGTATACTTTAAAAACCTGATAACTGTTTGTCAAGAAAGGAATTAGAAGAGAAAGAAGATTCCTATTTATGAATAAAAGACTCAATGCCTTTATCTTAGCTGCCGGCCTTGGTGAAAGGCTGCGCCCACTCACAGATCATATCCCAAAGCCGCTTATCCCCATCCTCGGGAAGCCTGTTTTACAGTCTATACTCGAAAAAGTATCAACCCTGCCCGTTAATAAGATCGGGATAAATATTCATCATAAAAAAGAGCTTATAGATAACTGGATAAACCAGGCTGACTTTGGAAAAATAATTGAACTCTTTCCTGAAGACTCTATTCTTGGCACAGGGGGTGCCTTAAAAAATGCTGAGGCTTTTTTAAGTAGCAACACTTTTCTCGTACATAATTCAGATATACTCTCTGAGATTGATTTAGAAAAACTACTTGAATCTCATTTTTCCTCTGAAAATATGGTAACCCTTGCTGTGCATGATTACCCTGAGTTTAATAACCTCGCTATAGATGGAAATGGGTTTCTCAAAGGAATTGAAAAGACTCATCACCCCCACCCTAACCCTCCCCCATCAATGGGGAGGGCAACTAAAGAAAGTCCCAATTCCCGTTGGGGGAATGCCAATAATGAAAATTTTCCCCGCCCTGGCGGCAGTGTCTCTATCTTTACTCCCCCCTCCCCTGGCGGGAGGGGGTTAGGGGGAGGGGGTGATGAACAATCATACCTTCATCTAAAAATAAAAAGGTGGCTAGCCTTTACAGGCATTGCTGTCTACTCCCCGGAATTCCTGAAATTTTTGCCTTCAGGCACATCCAGCGTTGTTGATGCATGGCTAAATGCCCTGGCTGCGGGTTACAAGATCGGGACATTAGATGTAAGCGGGTGCTATTGGAGTGATATCGGGAAGCCGGCTTCATATGCCAGAGCTGTCTTAGATGAGCTCAGAAAGAATGGTGAGATGGTATATATACACCCGTCAGCAGATTGGTGTAAGCATGTTGATCTGGACGGGTATGTGGTTATTGAAAAAGGAAATAATCTCCCCTCACCCTCCTTTAGTAAAGGGGGGATGGGGGGATTTTCAGATATAAATGTATTAAATAAAGGTGTCTTCCTCAGAAATTGCATTATGCTTCCTGGAACTAAGATTGAAATAAATAACCAAGAAGATACCCCCCCTTCTCCCCCCCTTGCCAAAGGGGGGATGGGGGGGTGGTCATTTGAAAATTGTATCCTCGGCCCGGGCTTCAAAATAGACCTGAGTGAGTCAGAGATGCTGGGTTCATCCGGAGAAGCTGATGCCATTCTTATTGGAACCGGCGGTTCGGACAGGAAATACCACAGGATAAAAAGAGATGAGAACCCAGTAGTACATATGAAATGCCTTGCTGGTGACGCAGATTTTCAGCGCCATATAGAATACACACGTTTTTTCCAAAGATATTCTATCCCGGTACCTGAACTGATAGATGTTGAACCCGATAACATGAGTGCATTCTTTGAAGACCTTGGCGACCTGTCCCTGTACAGCTGGTTGAAATGCCCGCGGGAACAGGAACATATAGAGAAGATATACAGACGGGTAATTGATATGCTGATTTTAGTCCATGCAATAGCAATTGAACATATATCTGAATGTCCGCTTCTTCAAAAAAGGGTCTTTGATTATGAATATCTCCGATGGGAAACAGGTTATTTTATTGAAAGATTTGTAGAAAGCACCAGAAATATCAGGATTGAAAATTATTCAGCCCTTGCTGACGAATTCCACAGGCTGGCTTTAAAAGTAAACTCCTTCCCTAAGACCGTAATCCACAGGGATTTTCAGTCGCAGAACATTATGATTACAAAAGGCGAAATCCCGAGATTATTGGATTACCAGGGTGCGAGAATCGGTCCGCCTGCCTATGATCTGGTATCGATACTCTGGGACCCATATAATCGCCTTGAGGATAATATAAGAGAACGACTATTGGATTATTATATTGAAAAAATGACAAAGTCATATTCGGACATAAAATCAAATTTAACAAATCCCCCTCAATCCCCATTTACTAAAGGGGGGCTAAGTGGGATTACCAATGAAAAGGGGCAAGTAGAAATATTAGAAAATGATTTCAGGGAAACACTGCTTCCGTGCCGACTTCAGCGGCATATGCAGGCCCTTGGCGCATATGGCTTCCTATCCACTGTAAAAGGTAAAAAATATTTTCTAAAACATGTACCAGAAGGTTTAAGGCTGTTAAAGGAAGACGTATCCCTTTCAAAAGATGAATATCCAGAATTGTATAATCTTATAACCAGAAAGGTAAAGTGAGGAAGATGCCCGGGGAGTTAAATAAAATTTTGAACAATGTCTGCATTATTCGGGTCTGCAGACACATGGTCTCATCATAATTTCAGCGGCCTGCGTGAGGAATGGAACGCAGTTTAGAAATTCAAGCGTTGCTGTCTAGAGTAAGATTAGAGATTTTAGGTTTATAGTGGGAACCGATAGGAAAACTATTTATTCAATAACTTCGCTGCATCTTTTGCAAAATAGGTTAGAATTAAATCGGCACCGGCACGCTTTATTGAAGTAAGCATCTCCAGCATAACACCCTGTTCATTAATCCATCCGAGCTTCCCTGCTGCCTTAACAAGAGAATATTCACCGCTCACATTGTAAGCAGCAACTGGTACATCAAAGGCGTCTTTTACATCAGAGATAATATCGAGATAAGCAAGGGCAGGTTTGACCATAACAATATCCGCTCCTTCTTCGATATCAAGGGCTACCTCTTTCACTGCCTCTCTTCTATTTGCCGGGTCCATCTGGTATGAGCGTCTGTCACCAAACTGCGGGGCAGAATCTGCTGCTTCTCTGAACGGTCCATAAAATGCTGATGCATATTTTGCAGCATAAGACATGATCGGAATTTCTGAAAATCCTTCTTCATCAAGTGCAGATCTGATCGCCTCAACCCTTCCATCCATCATATCCGACGGTGCAACCATATCTGCCCCTGCCTCTACGTGGGAAAGAGCCTCTTTTGATAATATTTCAAGGGTTGGATCATTTTGAACCTCCCCGTTCTTTACTATTCCACAGTGACCATGACTTGTATACTCACACATACAGACATCTGTAATTACAAATAATTCGGGAACTGCGTCTTTAATAGCCCTGATTGCGTCCTGAACAACACCATGATCATCGTATGCGCTCGAGCCGATTTCGTCTTTATACTCAGGGATCCCGAAAAGCAGTAAAGATGGTATTCCAAGGGAATAAACCTCTTTAGCATTCTTGACTACCTCGTCGACAGATTCCTGAAAGCATCCTGGCATTGATGGAATCTCTTTCTTCACACCTTTACCGAATGTAACAAAAAGGGGATAGATAAAATTATCAGGAGAAAGGGAGGTCTCCCTCACCAT
>JBGOWS010000228.1:0-3976 GCA_041478735.1 Thermodesulfovibrionia bacterium
AGAATATTTTAAAGCGCATACGACCTTTCAGAGAAATACACAGTCAGGTTGCATAGAGAGAGCATAAAGTTTACAAACCTAATGCTTTCTTGGGAGCCTCAAATAGGGCAAGGAGTATTACAGTGAAGGGGAGAAAAAGAAAAGATTCTGCCGGTGAGAATGTAGAAGCCTATAGGCATGAAACCGAGACAAGGAAAAATGTTGTATGGACTGGAAAAGTGGAAAAGCAGAAAACACATCCTTTGAAGTTCCAACTGTATCCCTCCATATCCATGAAAGAATAGCTTCCTAAGCCCTGAGCAGCAAAAGATATAAGAGGGCAGAAAAATATAAAGCATGATATAATTTTACAAATTAATTCATAAGGGGAACAGAAAAACGTGAAAGGGATTGAAAATATTAAAAAAATATTAACTGAACATAAAGATGAACTTAGAGAAAAATACAGAGTTACAGCAATAGGAATTTTTGGCTCTTACGTCAGAGGAGAACAAAAGAAAAAGAGCGATATTGATATACTGGTTGTATTTGACGAGCCTATCAGCCTTCTTGATCTTGTAGGTGCAGAAAACTATTTAAGTGATCTGTTAAACATGAAGGTTGATTTGGTACCGAAAGAAGACCTGCGCCCTGAGTTGAAAAATATCATTTTAAAAGAGACTGTATACGTATGAAGCGGAATATTACGCTCTACATCAAAGACATTCTTCAAAATATCAAATATATTGAAAGCTTTATTGAGAATATGAACTATGAAGAATTTGTCAGTGACAGAAAAACTTCTTACGCTGTTGTCAGATGTATTGAGATTATCGGAGAAGCGGCTAAAAATATTCCAGATGATATCAGGGAGAAATATCCCGATATCCCATGGAAAAAGATGGCTGGCATGAGAGATAAAATAAGCCATTTCTATTTCGGGATAGACATGAAAAAAGTCTGGCTGGCGGTAGAGCGGGACATTCCCAGGATAAAACCTATGATTAAAAATGCTCTCAGGGATATTTCAAAAGATATAAAAGATGAATCAAAGAATGAAAGACAGCGAAGTAAAAAGGACAAACGGACTATCCGGGATAGTTTATGAAGAGATTTGATTATAAAGAATATCTAAGAGGGTTTTATGTATTTAAGGTCCAATAACTAAGCTGGATAATTACAAACACTTTATAATTATGACAATATCTATCCTTGATAAGGAGTGGTATGGCGAAGGGGAGAAAAAGAAAAGATTCAGCCGATGAGAATGTAGAAGCCTACAGGCATGAAACCGAGACAAGGAAAAATGTTGTGTATGGACTGGAAAAGCAGAAAACACATCTTTTGAAGTTCCCACCGTATCCTTCCATATCCATGAAAGAATAGCGCCAGAATAACTATGCCGAAAAACAACGAGGCTACAAGCACTAAACCGAAAGTTATCGATAGGTTGCGTCATGCTTAAAGCCTATTTAAAGCAGATAGCCGATACCAGCACACGGGGGGATGCAAGGGAAGAAAGCTATTACCCAGTCCTGAAATCTCTCCTTGATGAGTATTGCAGTTCAATCGGAAAGAAAAATTTTCATATAACAATTCTTCCCAAGAAGACGGAAGCAGGTAACCCGGATTTCAGAGTATGGGATGGTAAACAACATATCACCGGATACATTGAGGCTAAAGACCCTGCCATCGAAAATCTTGACAGGATAGAGGAGACAGCGCAGCTAAAAAGATACTTGCATACCTTTCCGAACGTGATTCTTACCAATTTCTGTGAGTTCAGGCTTTACCGTAACGGTGTCAGAACGGATAAGGTACTTATCGGAAGGCCATATGTAATACATAAGCTAAAAACTACTCCACCCGTCGAGAAAGAGCTTGAATTCCTGCAACTGCTGGAAAAGTTCTTTTCCTTTTCATTACCGAAAGTATACGACGCAAAGAACCTTGCTATTGAACTTGCCAAACGGACCCGCTTTTTAAAAGATGAGGTTATAGCACAGGAACTGAGGGAAGAAGAAAAAACAAGCAAGGGATTTATTAGGGGATTTTACAAGGCATTTAAGGATTATCTTATCAGCAGCCTCACAGAAGATGAATTCTCAGACCTTTACGCACAGACTATCACCTACGGCCTTTTTGCAGCCAGGACTCGTTCAGAAAATGGCTTCAATAGGAAACTCGCCTATTACAACATACCTCAAACAATAGGCATACTGAAGGACGTTTTCCAGTTTGTTTCATTAGGCGCCCTCCCTCAGCAGATGGAATGGATTGTTGATGACATTTCGGAAATCCTTTCCGTCACGGACGTAAGCAAGATACTTCATCAATTCTTCCATGAGGGCAAGGGGAAAGACCCTATTGTTCATTTCTACGAAACCTTCCTTGCCGAGTATGACCCAAAGACAAGGGAGATGAGGGGTGTCTACTATACCCCTGAACCTGTTGTGTCCTACATAGTCCGTTCGTTGCACAGCATCCTTAAAGAACAGTTCAAGAGACCTGACGGGTTTGCAGATAAAACAGTTACGGTGTTAGACCCTGCCGCAGGGACACTTACCTTTTTGGCAGAGACGGCTAAGCTTGCAGTTGATGAATTTGTTTCCAAATACGGAGAGGGTGGCAAGGAGAATTTCATAAAGGAACACATCCTGAAAAACTTCTATGCCTTCGAATTGATGATGGCTCCCTATGCTGTCGGGCATTTGAAGATGTCTTTCCTTTTGGAAGAATTAGGCTACAGGTTGCAGAACGATGACAGGGTGAAACTTTACCTTACCAATACGCTTGAAATGGAAGAACTTGCACAGACAGAACTTCCGGGAATGGCCTCCCTGTCTGAAGAAAGCCATTTGGCAGGAAAGGTTAAGAAAGAACAGCCTATATTGGTGATTTTGGGTAATCCGCCATATTCGGTAAGTTCTTCCAATAAATCGGACTTCATTGAAAAGGAAATGGTTGTCTACAAAGAAGATGTCCGTGGCGAGAAGAATATTCAACCTTTATCAGATGACTACATAAAGTTTATCCGATTTGCACATTGGAAGATTGACCAAGACGGCAAGGGGATCATCGGGATGATAACAAATAATTCTTACCTATCGGGATTAATCCATAGGGGAATGCGGAAAAAGTTGCTTGATAGTTTTGATGAGATTTACATTTTGAACCTTCATGGTAATAGTCGAATAGGAGAAAAATGTCCTGATAAAACAAAGGATGAAAATGTTTTTGATATCCAACAGGGGGTTGCGATTGCACTGTTTATAAAGGACAAGAAGCAAAAAGGCATGGGAAAGGTTTTTTATCAGGATGTTTATGGATTACGAGTAAAGAAATACGAATACCTAAATAGACACTATGTTGTTTCGACAAAGTGGAAAAAGTTGCAGCCATCCGAGCCGCACTATTTCTTTGAAGAAAAGGAGTTTTCAGAGCAGTCTAAATACAATACCTTTTTGTCGATACAAGACATCTTCGGTCAATCTTCAAGTGGAGTTACAACGCATCGAGACCATTTTGTAGTCGGGTTTGCAAAAGAAGAAATCAAACAACGGATGAGGACATTTACCAGCGATCTGCCGGATGAATTAGTACGGCAAACATTTGACTTAGGTGATACTCATGATTTCAACTTTAAGAATGCAAGAGAAAAATTAAAGAAGGCTGACTGGAAAGAATCAATTTTGCCATACTTATATCGCCCTTTTGATAGCAGATATGTTTGTTACAGACCAGAATTGATTGACAGAGATCGGCACGATATAATGCAGCATTTTGTCAAAGAAAATTTAGGGTTAGTAGTAATGAGACAATATCTGTATGAACCTGTAAAAACATATAAAAAAACTGGCACCACCGATTAAGAACGGACCCACTTCACAGATATAAACGGACCCGCCCCAAAGTTGCATGTTTTGATTGATTAAGGATATTAGTCGCCGGTTTAATGACCCACCTGTTTATTTATTCCCGTTCATATACGACTTGC
>JBGOWS010000307.1:0-2668 GCA_041478735.1 Thermodesulfovibrionia bacterium
CCGACTCCTGTTGCCAGTGCAAAGCAAATTGAAGGAAAATTTCTTTCAAAGTCCGTGCAGGTAGGGTAAGAACTTTTTACTATTTCCAACTGCTCTTTACCCACCCCTTTATCCCCTCCAAGGAGGGGACTTTTTTTATTCCCCTCTTGAGAGGGGTCACTCTTTAAATTCCCCTCTTGAGAGGGGTTAGGGGTGTGTTTCTTTAACGTTAATTTCTCCGCCAACTCCGCCAATATATTCAGACTCTCAGCCTGTGGAGGATGAAGGCTTAATCTGTTCTTAATTGAGTTTGCTATTTTGTCCATTACTCATCCTCTGCATTGAATAATGCCGGTTCCTTTTGATTAAATTTCTTTTTTGCTTTCTTCTTCTCTTTTACCGGTCCGTTTGGAACAAACTCGGGTTCATCCGGATTAACCGGCATATTCACTATATTCAGGCTGTAGTCTTCCCTGCCGAATTCGCAGCGTCCCAAAAGCAGATTCGGTATTTTCTTGACTGTAATATTTGGATAACGATTACCACATGCCTTTGAAAAGGACTTGCAGCAGATAAGAAGGCTCTCGTCCGGCTGCATTTCCTCATAGATCTTGTCCAAAAACTCGATAGTAATAAAATTCGTTGTGGTAAAGATGTAATCTTTTTCAGTGGACTTACCCTGCTTCCAGTAAATATGTTCATCAGGCGAATATTTAAATCCCTCGTGCTTTGCCATTGCAGCGGCAAGCATGTCGGCGTTATACCTCTCATCAATAATCCATTTGCCGTATTTATCTTCTTTGAGGAGGCTTGGGGCAAGGTAATAATATTTGAATCCGCCTCCGCCCTGCCAACCCACCCCTTTATCCCCTCCAAGGAGGGGATTTTTTTTAGTCCCATCTTGGGAGGCATTTGATGTGTAATTCCCCTCTTGAGAGGGGTTAGGGGTGTGTTTGACTATTTTGGAGATACCGCCCTGATCCGTTCCGTCAACAACCTTTTTCAAACGAGGCAGGCAATGGGTATCACAATGCTCGCCAAGCTCAATGCCTATCCATTTCCGATTCATCTTGTGAGCAACGGCAGCAGTTGTGCCGGAACCGAGGAAGGAATCAAGAACCCAATCGCCGGGGTTACTAAAATACGTCAAAATTTTTTGTATTAATATTTCCGGTTTCTTCCCGCCTCTAAAATCAGCAGATCCTTCAGTTCGGCAGTTACCAAAACTTCCTGCCAGATCATAAAAATTTTCTATTGGAGTAGTTTGTCTTACTTCAGGATTCTCAAGTTGAGACCGTGGCACCCCTTGAAAATATTTTCCTTTAGTTGCTCCTGCGCGTTGAGGCCCTGTAAAGTATCGGTAATCAAAAGTATCATCTCCGATGCCATAAATTTTATAAAGAACACCTAATCCGTCTTCACCAACTCTTCCAGTAAGATAGTCTCTAAAAAATCTTCCGGACGAATTTCCATCCAATATAGTCCCCGTAGCCCAAATCTCTTTAAGACCTAAAGCTGAGCCTTCTTTTTGTACTATTTTATAATCGCCTTTGTTGAATATAACAGCCCGCTTACCTCCGAGCTTAGTTTCGATCCCTGTCCTTAATTCCTCTATGTAAAAGTTAAATTTGTCGAACGACCCTTGTTTTTCATTTAAGTTTGGCTCTGCACCGTACATTTTTCTATAAATATGAATTTGCTCAATTTCCTTGTGAAAATCCATATCTTGCTTTAGTGTTTTTTCAGGGTATCGAACTTGTACATAGAGTGTTGTAAGATAATTATTTCTCTCAAATATTTCATCCATTATGACTTTTAGATAATGCCCTTCTTAGTCATCAATATGGCAACAAATAAAACCATCAGAGCTTAAAAGTCTTTTGAGAACATTTAATCTATCGCACATCAATGAAAGCCACAATGAATGTTCCAATCCGTCATCATAATGTTCAAAGGCATTGCCGGTATTATACGGTGGGTCAATGTAAATACACTTTATCTTACCTGCAAAATCCTGCTCAAGCGCTTTCAGCGCAAGGAGATTGTCGCCGTGAATGAGCATATTGCCACTGTTCTTATCGCCGTAAGACCTCTCTGGGTCTTCAATCAATATCCTCGGCTCCAGCCTCGGCTGCTCATCCTTCCCTATCCATGTGAGTTCAAGTTTTTGTTTGTTGATCATTTGCTATTGTACCACCCAACAATTAAGTTTATTGCAAGTGCAATGGTCTCTGTCCCTATGCCAATTTGTCATGCAAGCACCTTCTCCACCTATTAATCCCGACCAATATAGCACCTCATGACAATAGCTTTGATTCCCATGCTTGCTTGTTTTCATCATCTGGCACAGCAAGAACAAGCAGTTTTCTTGGTCTTGTTAAGCCTACATATACTATCCGAAGTTCTTCATTGTCTGAAACTGATGTGCCGTTCCTAATCAATGTCTTATAATATGGGCCCAATCCTTTCTGTTTAAGAAACAACAATGCCGCCTCGAAGGTCTCCCCTTTTACTGAGTGGACTGTACCCAGTCTATAATCACGCTGTTGAAGAGTTTCATTTTCGTTTCTGAATATCTGGCCAAATGTGACATCTCGCATAGATTCGTTTATGGATAAAGATGACGTAATACCGCAAGAGGAAAAGCCCTCGTTTGTTTTATTAACCCAATCACCAATACTGCATGTAG
>JBGOWS010000091.1:0-7646 GCA_041478735.1 Thermodesulfovibrionia bacterium
ACGATTGATAATGAAACAAAGATTTTAAAGGAAAAAGAGAAAAAGACCTTCCTCGATATAAAGACTGGTGATAAAGTGGTCGTCAAGTACACAAAGGTTGATGGAAAAAATGTAGCAAAAAATATTAGTATCAAACCAGCAAAACCAGAATCTGAGAAGAAGTAAATGTTTGTGCAAGGGGGTAACCCCCTTGCACAGATTTTTTCAAAAACATTTCCTTTTTATTTTATGATAAAAAAAAGTACCACTTGTTTATTGTTCCGTTGAGTTCTTGTTAACAGTAAGAAGGATGCAGTTCTACAGGATTCATTTACCAAATCTGAGACAGCTAAAGAAGCTTATGATAGACTCTGGAGCCATATTATGGCTCCAGTAATTAATAAGGAAGCTCTGAGAGTTAATCAATCAACATAGGTGTTTCAGTTTTATATTAATCCAAAGTGCCTTCTGAATCGCCGTCCAGAATCCTTAGCAAGATAAGATCTAAGATTAATGCACCGATTCATAATCAGGATGCTCATGCATGATAGCCATCCGGTTTACAATAAAGCGATAGGCAAGTACCAACATAGTAATAACTCCAAGAGATAGTGCAATCTCGCTCCACATCGGATAGTACTTTTGTGAAGCAGGAAGATTCCAGTTATAAGCAATTATGGATACATTAAGGCGATTTAATATGACGCCAAGTACTGTTAAAAGGCCTGCCAAGCGCACAAGTTTAGCATTTTGGTTTCTTGCACCAGCTGTAAATAGGAAAACCGGAAAGAGGACAAAACCGAGCGTTTCAACTAAGAACCAGTACCCAAATGGAGTATTCAAATACGCCCAATCATTAGAATCAGCCAGAGCGAATATTTTCATTATAAAATATATAAACATAGCAGATGCTGCCCCCTTAGCGAGGCCAATGGTAAGCCTATCAAAGTCAGCAGGATTAAAATTTTCAAGCTTTCTTTTAAAAACTCGATGGGTAATAGTACTTTCAACGATCACCATGGAAATTCCTGCAAAGATAGCTGATAAAAGGAAAAACACCGGCAATAGTGATGAATACCAGAGAGGATGGAGTTTGCCGGGGGCGACAAGATATAAACCACCAAGTGCAGATTGATGACCGCCAGCTATTATTACTCCGAAAATAGTTGCCCAGATAGCCAGATTATTAAAGAATTCACGGAGTTTCTTAAGTTTTAACCATTCAAACAGGGCTGGGCTCCACTCAATAAGACAAATATTTATATAAAGGAAGAAATGCCAACCTATTAAAAACAGGACGGAGGAAAATCCCCATGACCAGCCTAAGAGGTACGGGATACGATAATAACGACCAAGGTCGAACATGAGCGCAAATACTGCGAAGATATACCCAAGAAGGCTTGAAAGAATAGCCGGTCGAACAAAATGATGATACTTCTTCATCCCAAAGAGATGAACTGCTGTCCCAAGGGCAAGGCCCGGAGCTGCTAAGGCAATTCCGACAAGTATATCAAATCCTATCCATAATCCCCAAGGATAGTTATCCGAAAGATTCGTCGATGGGCCAAGTCCGAAAAGGAGTCGATAAATCATTACTCCAATTGCAGCACCCAGAATAACCGCAGCGACTAAATTGGGAAAATTGAAATTACTAATGATATAATCTCGTGGAGACATTCCAAGAAGTATATTTTCTCTAAACCAGGAATTAGTGTTTTTCGCCATGGCCTTCTCCCTTCTTTTCAGCGGATGTTTCATGGCTCGCTTTTGCTTTATTACGAGCCTTTGATATGGCATAATAGGCCCCAAAGACAAGAGGCCAGGCAGCGACTATTTCAAACATCTTTACCCCGAATAGAAAACCCTTGCTCGTTTTCGGTATTGGTGTTTTTCCTATATCTGTTCTGAGACCAATTTCGTCGAAAGGAACTGCAGAAAGATAAAGCCAGCTTGTGCCTCCTACTTCATGCTCTCCATAAATATGATCAACGTATTTGCCAGGATTGTTTATTATCCTTGCGTGAGCTAGGTTAATGAGTTCGCTTCTTTTGCCAAATCTCAATGTTTCTGCCGGACAGATCTCAACACACGCTGGGACACCACCGTCTTTGGTGATCCTGTCATAGCACATAGTACATTTAGTGACCTGAGGATTGAGAGCCTCATTATACTCATATCCCGGGACATCAAAGGGACATGCAATCATACAGTAGCGGCATCCGATACAGACACTGGGATTGTAAAGGACAGAACCTTCCTTCGTTTTCCTGAAAGCGTCGACGAAACATGCAGACAAACAACCCGGCTCCTCACAATGCATGCATTGTCTTTTAACAAAAATAGGCCTTCTGTCTTTAGAGCTGATGAAGCGATTTACCACCGTAAAGTTCTCTGCATGCATTCTCCTTACCGTATCGAAAACAGACTTCTTCTGAAACGCTGAAGCCTCAAACTCTTTTATAGGTTTGTTTGGATTTTTATTCCATTCATTACAGGCCCACTCGCATCTTCTGCATCCAATGCATAGTGTAGTATCTACAAGCACGCCATAACGGTCTTCACGAGGGGCGTAGTGAGGCTCACCTTTCTTGGCCCATAACTTCCAGTTCCTTTCATTTGCAGTATTCAATGCATGGGCTGCCGTGCTACTGCCGATTATCGTAGCGCCTGCAAGCGATAATGTCCTCTTTAAGAAATCTCTCCTGCTAATTCCCATTAGATTAGCCTCCGTGCCATTATTGTCTCTTTGTACTCAAAATGAAATAGAACAATATAAATACAAACATAGCTAAAACTGCTATCATGTATTCGTAGCCTTTAGGCGTCAATAATTGTTCAAAAATATACATTCTATTCTCCTTACTTCAACAGGTTTTCATCATAACCTTCGGGTTTCGAAAGAATATCAGTAGGCCGCACAGCTTTTTCTTCATGACACTCTTTGCATTCCTTCGGTTTTTCGAGTTTCATCTCCACATGACAACCTATACACTGACGATGATAAGCCGCCAATAGCCGTGGTCTGTTCAGATGCAGAGGATCAAACGATCTCGAATGACAGTTCCTGCAAAGTGGTGGAGTATTTTTCTTGGCTTCAGCTTCTGCGCGGCTCTGATGATGACACCCTTCGCAGATAGTCTGCATCTTTGCATGGAAAAATGTTCCCATCTTACTGTCATTTGATATTTTAACCAGCTTCTCAATCATCTTAAAATGCGGAAATTTAGCAAGTTTGTATTCCTTTTCCAAAACCTTTACCTCAACCTCTTTTTTGACTTTTTCTTTATCAAGTTCTTTCTCAAGCTCAGCAATAGAGAGTTTTTGCGGGCTGGGAAGGCCTTCCTTTTTCCCGGTATGACAGCGGGAACAGGTATCTTTCTTCGGACCGTTTGTTTCTAAATTCATTGGCAGTATAGCATGATGACATCCCGCACAATCTTTCTCTTTTTTCTTGACCCCATGGCAGCCGGCACAGCTTTTTTCAGAAAAGATATCATGATATGCGTTTGCAGCATTAATCCACTTCCCGTTAGGATTCCCCATAAGATCATGGCATTCTTTACAGGCATTTAATGTCTCGTGATGACAGCCCCGGCATGTCCTGGAATTTTTTTCATGAGCCTTATGATCAAACGAGACTCCCTTCAGCTTGGCATTTTCAATATCTATGAATGGCTTTTCCGGTTGACCGCCGTCAGGTCGCGGAACCTTTTCAAGTTCAGCAACTGTTTTGTACTTTCCTGTGTGGCATTTGTCACAGACAAGAGGACCTGCTTTTTTCTCCTTTTTAGGACTTGCTTCCCCCTCTTTTAAGGTAAAATATAAGTGACAGTTCAGGCATCTTGTATGAGAAACTTTCCTTATTGTAAAATCTTTTTTCTTTATAATACGTGTCTCGGTAGCTAATGTAGGACCTCTTTTCTGTCCGATATCATGACAATAGTAGCAGGACCACTCTTTTCCTTTTTCATAAACTAATTCTTCATTATAAATGTGGTGACAGAGGTCACAATTCTCTTTAATGTTCTTCTCTTTCAGTTTTTTATCATGGGTATCATGAACCTGAAAATCAAACTCTATGGTTGGATATTTAATTTTTACGGATTTAAGCTTTTCTATATGGCAATCTCCGCAGACAATTGGACCGGCCTTCTTTTTTTCTTTACTCTTTTCTTTATGACAATTTATACATTCATCATGGTAGGCATTCATTACAGAGTCTTTGTCTTTTTTCTTAACCTTCTTAGGAAAATCAAATAAGATAAGAGCCTTTTCTTTATCGAGTGGGTGGCATGTATCGCAGGTTTCCCCTTCTTTTTTGCCCTCCTTTTTTAAAGCCTCAGTATGTTTGTTATGATCAAACACAACTTGTGGGCGCTCCAGCACACCGAAGATTTCAGTATGAGCAATACCAATCTTATTATCAGGTTTGATAGGCTTGCTCACGACTGGTTCTTTGATCGCAGGTTGACTCTCTACAGAATAAACACTGTTGAAACCATAAATAACTAAGAATAGAAAACATGCACCCAATCCTGCGAGTAATACCTTTTTGTTCATAACGTTTCCTTCCTCGTTTATTCCTTCACTTTGAATTCCTCAGGGATTTCCATAGCATTAACCAAAATTTCGTCAAAAAACATATTCTTTACACCGAGATTCCAATATTTAATTACGTCTTTTATACCGGTACTACAATTATGGCATGGGGTGATACAGACCTTTGCACCTGTTGCCTTAATCTGTTCAGCCTTTACTCTGTTCCCTCTGGCCTTATGGGCAGCCCAATTTGACAAACCAGCCAGCCCACCACCGGCATTACAGCAGTAGTTGTGCTCCCGATTTGGATACATCTCCGTGAAATCCTCACATGTTGCATTGACGAAGTATCTGAATTTGTCTGCTGCCCCTGCCCTCCTGATAATGTTACAGGGGTCCTGCAGCGTGACAGGCTCTTTAATCTTTCGAGCTATCTTTATCCTGCCACTCTTGAGAAGATCATAGTAGAATTCACCAGTCTGCATTATTTCAAACGGTAGGTCTTTATATCCCAGCATCGGCGGTGCCACAAAACTTGTGGCAAAACGTGGATGCCCTCACTCGGTGAGGACCAGTTTTTTAATTCGTAGTCGAAAGGCATTCTCAAAAAGCCCCCGCACAATTCTCTGCATGGTCACAAAGTCACGTATAAACATGGGCATGTTGCTACTGTCCCAGACATCTTTTCCGGGCACTGTCCAGTCAACACCTGCAACATTCATGATCTTCGCGGTACGCTCTATATGGTAGGTCCCTGTCTTAGGCTCAGCACCCAATGGCAACCACATTACCTCCGCTCCCTCTTTATCAATAGGAATGCGTAGATTTTTAAACTCCGCCCCTACCTCCTCTTCCTGCCACTGCATGGTATCAAGCCAGTCATTCTGGGAAAGCCAGACCTGATTCATCATAGCCGCATGGGCGTGATCCTGGTCCATCTGGCGTTGAGGTACAACCCCGAGAAGGAAACATATACGCCGCACAAGCCCTATGATAAAGGTTACATCTAACCCGTACGGACAGTACATGCTGCAGCGATGGCAGATGTTACATTCAGTGAATACTATCCGTGCGCATTGTTTTATGAATTCCGCATCAACCTTTCCATCCCTTTTTATCATCTCCCAGATGGTCATCCTCATTTTAGCTACCGGTGCATAGGTCGAGTCTTTATCATTGGACAGATACCATTGGCAGGCCTCAGCGCATAGCCCGCAATGGATACAGGTCTCAAGTACTGCTTTTATCCTTGCAGATTTTCCTCCCAGGACCGACTTTATTGTCTTTTCTATCTTTTCCGGAGAGAGTCCTTTTATTGTTTCATCAAGGCCCGGGTCAGGATTAAGCTCTCTAATATATTCCTTAAAGTCCCTGCTGACAATTTTTTCTTTGCTCACAACCTTTTCTTTAACCGCCATCAATGAACCTCCTTTATCCTTAACCTGTTACCAGTCTCTTGAATGCCAAAGAGCAAATTGGGATCCCATAAATGACCTTGTTAAAAAGAAATAAAACATATGCACCAGTCTCGTAAAAGGGATTGCTATAAGCATGATTTCTCCAAAAAGAATATGAAGGATTACCATGGTTTTATGCACAAGTAATAACTGATGATATGCCAAAAACCCGGTCATAAATGGCGCAAATGAGATAAAAAGCAGAAGATAATCGGAATTAGAGGTAACAAATTTAACCTCGGGAGCAAGAATTCTTCTTAAGAACAAGAAAACAGAACACAAAATGACTATCAAGGTCATTATATCAGCTAACTCTTCTGGTAATGTCCACCACGTTATTCCCCAGGATTCACGCCAGAGGATGTTGTGTGAAAGAAGAAATATAGGTGTAAATACAAGACCAATATGGAAAAGGAATGTTGCGATGGTAATTACAGGCCGTCTTCTCCAATTAACGCTATTAAAGGGAATAAGCCAGTGATAAAGGGAGCGGAGAGTATATTTCAGGCTTATAAAAGGCATAATCGTTTTATCTTTTTTTGCCAGATTAATAAAAGAATATACTCTATATATGCTTCCTCCAATAAATACAATAAATGCAATCCAGACTAAAGGGCCCCTCACAAGATTATATAATGTTGGGTCTTTTATAAAGTCATACATTTTTTGCTCCCTCTATCATATTTCATTTACCGGAACTACCCGACGATAATATTTCCCACCATCAACATATCGAACCAATAATTTTCCACCGTCCGGGCTGAAGACAGGATTCCAGAGCTCTTCATACCCTTTCTTCCCAATCTTTCCATCAACGACAACAAAATATTTTCCGTTTCTTTCAGCCTTAATTACCACGTTGTCGCCTGAAGGGCTAAAAGCAGGATCCCATGCATTATCGAAAGTTTCTGACCAGGGAGAGCCATCCACAGCAATTGTCCACCTGTTATTATTCTTTACCGGAACTGCAACCCTTTTCCCGTCAGGACTGAATACAGGAGATAACACTAATTGATTGAATACAGTATCCCACGGTAAACCGTCAACTGCTACTGTCCATTTCCCGACATCAACGGCAACAACAGCGGCTAATTTTTGACCATCCGGGCTGTATTTTTGTTTCCATACCTGAGAAAAATTACCCCAGATTGGTTTACCATTCATTGCGAGTGTCCAGCCTTTGGGTGTCTGCACGGGGGCAATTACATCAGCAGTTCCAGGCTTAAAGATCGGCTCCCAAACAGCGCCAAACACCTGCTCCCAGGGGGTTCCATCCACAGCAATAGTATATTGAGACATGTCTGTCATTACAGTTGCTGCCACATGGTTGCTGTCATCACTAAAGACAGCCCCCCAAGCAGTTAAAAAAGTATTTACCCAAGCAGTTCCATCTACTGCGACTGTCCAATTTTTTTCAAGAAACTTGTGGATATCCAGTTCGGCACGCTTCACTACCTGTACATGCGATGCGGTCCTTTTTCCGTCAGGACTTATAGCAACATCCCTTGCCTCAATAAATGTATTCTCCCAGGGTTTACCATTCAGACAAACTCCACTTGTCATCTCTCCCGTTCTTATATTGACGCCAATACTTTTCCCATCAGGGCTTAAAGTCAGATTCCACAGATAATCAAATTTTTCCTCCCACATCTCATGACCGACGTTTACTGA
>JBGOWS010000174.1:0-4942 GCA_041478735.1 Thermodesulfovibrionia bacterium
AAAAAGCATCGAAGGTTAAGGCTAAACTCTCATACAACCCTTTTATTAAAAAAGAAGGGCTTGATGTAACACCAAATGAGATAATCGAGTCTGTTAATGCCTCTGTTATAAAGGGTTCAAGGCTTTTATGGCTTAAAGAGACTGAAAAGGCATTGGCAGTGTAAAAACTGCAGCAATTCTTTTGTTTAATCAAAAGAAATTCCTCGAAGCTCTGCTATGGGGTTATTCATAGCGAACTCTGTTTCAATGGTTGTCATTTTCCGGCTTGACCCATGTATCAAGTACGGGGCAGGCTCCAAATCCAGTTCCTTGATAAGAAAGAAGACTTAAATTTTATTAATCTGTTAAAATATCTCAAACCTTATCCTGGTTTTAAGTTCAGATAAATGGCAGAAATCTACAACATAAAAATCCCGGTATTTGAAGGGCCTTTTGATCTCCTCCTGCATCTTATCAGAGAAAACAAGATCGACATCTATGACATACCCATTGCCCTAATTACGGGCCGGTACCTCCAATATATTGAAATGATGAAGGAGCTTAATCTTGAGATAGCAGGGGATTTTCTTGTTATGGCTGCAACCCTTATACAGATAAAATCGAGGATGTTACTCCCGCCTGATGAAGAGGTATCTTCAGAGGGACAGGAAGATCCGAGGCTTGAGCTTGTCAACAGGCTGCTCGAATATCAGACATTTAAAGAAGTTGCGTCCGACCTCAGGAAGAGAGAAGAGGAGTGGATGAATGTATTTCACAAGGAACCGGCATCAGATGATACAGAGCTTTGCCTTTTTGATCTTAACCTTTTTGATCTCCTCGGTGCATTCAAAAAAATTCTTGATACCGCTTTGCCAGAACTTATTTCCATTACAAAAGAAACTCTTACTGTGAAGGATAAGATGTCTGTAATAATGGAGATGCTCGAAGGGCAGGAGGCCATCAGATTTGAGGAGATATTTAAAGAAGGTGTAACAAAAATTCAGCTAATAGTTACATTTGTCGCCCTGCTTGAACTGATAAGGCTTGGCCTTACTAAGGCATATCAGGAAAGAGAGTTCGGAAACATATGGGTGATAAACCCTGCAAAACAGTCTACAGTTGTTAATCAAACCTGAAAAGGGATGAGTTTATCCGTCTCAGTAATTATCCTTAACTACAATGGCAGGGAATACATAGAAGAATGCCTGGATTCTGTTTTAAGACAGACCTATAGAGATAGAGAGGTCATAGTGGTCGATAATGGCTCTACGGATGGGTCACTCGAGGTTATTAAAGAAAAATTCGTAGGTAAGATTAAATTAATCGAAAACAAAAATAATTTAGGATTTGCAGAAGGTAATAATATTGGTATTTCTTCAGCTACGGGTACTTACATTGCGTTATTAAATAATGATGCTGTTGCTGATGCTACGTGGTTGGATGAGTTAGTTGGTGCAGCACAGAGATCAGACAGCACTTTTGGTATGTGGGCCTCGAAGATATTTTTTTATGACAACCGCAAGATTATCGATACAGCAGGCCATCTAATATACCCTGATGGTCTGAACAGAGGTAGAGGGAAAGGTGAGACTGACACGGGACAGTATGACAAGGAAGAAGAGGTCTTTTTCCCAAGCGGGTGTGCTGCCCTCTACTCAAAAAGGATGCTTGATCAGATAGGCCTTTTTGACCCTGATTTTTTTGCATATGGTGATGATACGGATGTAGGCCTGAAGGCAAGGATTGCTGGATGGAAGTGTTTGTACGTACCTACAGCAATTGTTTACCATCGCTCATCTGCAACAGCAGGGAGATACTCTACACTGAAAGCGTATCTTGTTGAAAGAAACAGGGTGTGGATTCTGATTAAGTATTTTCCATTGAGACATATATTGTTAAGCCCCTTGTATACATTTGTGAGACTGATTTTGCAGTCATATGGTTCGCTGACAGGGATAGGAGCGGCAGGGAGGTTTACTGAACATTATTCCCGATGGAAACTTATTAGTGTGTTGTTAAAGGTTTACCTTGATGCCACAAGGGGATCTTTAAAGATGATCAGTAAAAGATTAGCATTAAAGAAAATTAAAAGAACCAGCACAAGTGAGTTCTCTTTGTGGATTAAAAGATTTGGTATGAGCGCAAGAGAAATCGCTCTGAGGGATTAAAGGAGTTCATTTGAGGATCCTTCTTATTCAACCTCCTCCAAGAAAGATAGTATCAGAAGATATTGTTGTGCCTCCTCTTGGTATTGCCTATCTTGCCGCGGTACTCGAGAAAAAAGGACATAAGGTATCGATTATAGATGCTTTTGCAGAGGGGCTTGATCTGCGGTCTCTTGAAGATAGGATTAAGAAAGCCACCCCTGACCTTGTGGGAATAACAGGCATGACGCCTGTTATAGATAATGCTTTCAGGACTGCAAGAATATGCAGAAAATATGCAAATTATGTTGTAATTGGAGGGCCTCATGTATCAGTTGTGGGTAAAAGGATATTCGAGCAATGTCCTGATATTGACTATGCAATACAGGGCGAAGGAGAAATAAGTTTTCCTTCGCTTCTGAATGCGATTGAGAGAAATAAAGATATTAAGAATGTTCCTGGGCTCATAACCAGGGATTTTGAAAATCCGCCTGCTCAATTTATTGATAATCTTGATAGCCTCCCTTTTCCTGCAAGACATCTGTTACCGAATGAGAGATACAAATATATACTATCAGAGGGAAGAGTCACAACAATGTTTACATCGAGAGGATGCCCATATCATTGTATATTCTGCGACAAGGCGGTTTTCGGTTCTAAATGGAGAGGCAGGAGCGCTTCAAATGTCCTTGATGAAGTAGAATATGTGGTTAAAGATTTCAGTATTAATTCTATAATTTTTTACGATGACCTCTTCACGCTCAAAAAAGAAAGGGTAAAGGAAATATGTCAGGGTATCCTCGAAAGAGGACTCGAAATCGAATGGAAGTGTGAGGGCAGGGTTAATATTGTTGATGAAGAAACACTTGGATTGATGAAAAAGGCTGGCTGTTCAATGATAGCTTATGGCGTTGAAAGTGGGAACCAGAAAGGACTTGATTATCTGAATAAAGGGACAAATGTTGGGCAAATAAGAAAAGCATTTGAATTAACAAGGAATGCTGGCATAAAACCAATGGCTTATTTTATTCTCGGTATCCCTGTTGAAACATATGAGGATGAACTCGGGACAATAGAGTTTGCAAAAGAAATAAGGCCGGCATACGCACAGTTCAGTATTCTTTCGCCAACGCCGGGTACGAGACTTTATGATGACGCAATCGAGATGGGATGGTATAGAGAGGTGGATGCTCAGAACCCCATGGACAAGGATATAAAGAGACCCGCTATAATAAATGAAAACTGGGATGAGGATAAGTTGAACAAGATTTTAAGAGAGGCGCACAGGAGATTTTATCTGAGCCCCTGGTATATCTGGGAAAGACTTAAGGAGATCAGGAGTCTGAGAGAGTTTATAAAGAACGTAAGGGCAGGGCTGAGACTGATGAAATGGTATGTGAGCAAGGGAAATGTTTAATGCGCGTGCTTTAAGTGAATAAAAAGAATTCGAGGGGGGCAAGGGATCGAGTGGGGTGTAAAGAATTACTTGTCATTCCCACGAAAGTGGGAATCCAGCGGGATTGAAAGGTATAGATTCCTGCTTCCGCAGGAATGACACTTGAACCCTCGAATCCTTGACTCCACGAACCCTATTATTTGGAGGAGGCATAATGTTTAAATTATTAAAAGTTTTAATTGCTTTTGCCATCATATCAGTCCTTTTATATGTCGGACATGGTTTTTTATTCGAAAAAGCAGGGAGATATCTGTATTTCAAGGACGAACTGAAACCAGCTGATGTCATAGTTGTACTTGCAGGTGAAGAAACAGAACGGGTCGAATACGGCGTTAAACTTTTTAAGGAAGGATGGGCAAGAAAGGACAAGATGGTATTAGCTGGAGGCCCACTTGTCTGGAAATACACATGGGCATCTCTCATGAAGGAGCAAGCAATGTATCTCGGTGTGCCAAAGAATGCTATCCTGCTTGAGGATAAATCAAGAACCACAGAAGAAGATGCAAGATTTACAAAGGAGATTTTGAATAAATATAGATACAAGTCATGCATCCTTGTTACATCTCCTTATCACAGCAGGAGGGCAACTAAAATATTCAGGAAAATCATGGGAGATAAAATAATTGTGATAAGCGCCCCTTCAGAAAAAAGCTGGTTTAGTTTTGATGAATGGTGGAAGAGAAGAAGAGACAGGTCAACGGTTCTCAACGAATATTCCAAATTCGTGTGGCTCTG
The DNA here is from genome assembly GCA_041478735.1 of Thermodesulfovibrionia bacterium. Lineage (GTDB taxonomy): Bacteria > Nitrospirota > Thermodesulfovibrionia > Thermodesulfovibrionales > SM23-35 > JBGOWS01. Next base: position 4,315 of record JBGOWS010000174.1, read on the forward strand.
GATATTCGGTGTTAAAGATGATTTAGCTGCCTGAAAATTTCGGTTCTTTCGTAAAAAAGTTGAAACAACTCTCGTAAGAATGAAATACCATAACAAAAGCAAAGGCACATATACGGAACGAAGATGTCATTCCCGCTTGTCGGGAATCCTTCTTATTTAACCTAAGAAAGATTCTGGACTGATCCCCGACAGGGCAGGGACAAGAGCCAGAATGACAAGACAAAGAATAGAGTTGATTAATGCTTATAAAACTACTTTTCAACTTAAATACGAATGAGGGTAACCCTTCAGTTACGGGTGGTAGAATCCCCTCCTTACCAAGGAGGGGTACGGGGAGGTTTTGGTTATCTTCCTTTAACCCCTCCATACCTCCCCTTGTTAAGGGGAGGATTTTAAAGTCGTTATTCCCCCCTCACTGAAGGGTTACGAATGAGGGAAAATTCCCTTGACAGAGAAAATTCCTTATGATATGTTCAAAATATGAACATTCAGAAATTGAACGGGGAAAAGCAAGAGAATCAGGACACTTACAAGTCTTTCTTGCTACTTGATGAAATTTCCAAGGGAGAACCACTTTCCCAGCGGGACTTAAGCAAAAAGCTTAATATAGCACTTGGTCTTGTAAACT
>JBGOWS010000259.1:0-3432 GCA_041478735.1 Thermodesulfovibrionia bacterium
CTCAAAAATGCATGATACCTTCTTTTTGCTTCTCTGTGTGATTGTCCTTGCAGTAATTTTTGATTTCATAAACGGTTTCCACGATACAGCAAATGCAATAGCCACATCGGTATCAACAAGGGTTTTATCTCCGAAAGTAGCAGTATCCATGGCAGCAGTTTTAAACATGGTTGGTGCATTAACAGGGACCGCGGTAGCCAAAACAGTAGGGGCTGGCCTCGTAGAGGCTTCATGCATCACACAAATCACAATTATTTCCGCTCTAATAGCTGCTATAGTGTGGGACATACTCACTTGGTATCTCGGTCTTCCCACATCTTCAAGCCATGCTATCCTTTCAGGTGTGGTAGGCGCAGCAATAGCCACAGCAGGGACGAATGTTATCATTCAAAAAGGGGTCTATAAGGTTCTCATGGGTTTGATTTTTTCTCCTCTCATCGGATTTATACTGGGCTTTTTTTTAATGTTATTACTCATGTGGTTGTTCAGTAGATCTACACCCTCGCTGGTCAGTAATCTTTTTGGCAGACTTCAGATCATATCAGCAGCCTACATGGCCTTTAGCCATGGCAGCAATGATGCACAGAAAACGATGGGAATTATAACAATGGCACTGGTAAGTTATTACAACCTTCCTGAGTTCCATGTCCCTATGTGGGTAATCATATTGTGCGCAACAGCTATGGCATTCGGCACAGCAGTGGGAGGCTGGAGAATCATAAAGACCCTTGGTATACGTCTTGTTCACCTTAAACCCATTAATGGATTTGCTGCTGAGACTGCAGCAGCTACTGTTATAGAGGTTGCGTCAAGAATAGGTCTTCCTCTTTCAACAACTCACGTAATCTCATCCACTATAATGGGCGTAGGTGCTTCCAAAAGGCTATCTGCGGTTAAATGGATAGTCGGAGGTAACATTATACTTGCATGGATTATAACGCTTCCAGCATGCTCTCTACTTGCTTGGCTGATATGCAAGGTCTTGAATCTGATTGTTATTTAAATATTGGAATATGGAATTATTTACAGTTCAGGATTTTAATAATTCTCTTATAGACTTCTCGGTTACTCCCTTGTATATCCTCACACTCCCGATCTTTTCGGGCAGGATAAATTTAAATTCTCCTGCAACTGCCTTTTTGTCAAGTTGTATAGATGACAATATACGGTTTGCATCTATATCTATCGGCATTTCTGAGGGAAGACCGTAGGAATCGACAAGGCCCTTTATCCTGGATACCTGATCTCTGTCGATTAAACCAAGCTTCTGAGAGAGCCCTGCTTCAAGGCGCATCCCTATTGCAACAGCCTCTCCATGAAGGTATCTTTTATATTCTGTAACTGTTTCTATTGCATGGCCAATTGTATGGCCATAATTCAATATAGCCCTTAGTCCTGACTCTCTCTCATCCCTGGAAACAACCTCTGCCTTTATCTCACATGAACGTCTAATAATATGAGTTAGTACATTTCCATCAAGATTCAGAATTTCATCCCTGTTGACCTCTAGAAAATCAAACAATTCTTTATCCTTTATAACCCCACATTTAATCACTTCAGCAAGACCAGCTAATAATTCTCTCTTGGGCAGAGTTCTAATTGTTTCCACATCGATCCAGACAAGTCTTGGTTGCCAGAAAGTTCCTATCATATTTTTACCGAGCTTGTGATTTACACCTGTCTTGCCTCCAACAGAACTGTCTACTTGAGCAAGAAGGGTTGTCGGTACCTGGATATAGGAAATTCCTCTCATATAAGTAGATGCGGCAAATCCTGTTATGTCACCTATAACCCCGCCTCCAAATGCGATAAGCGCTGATAGTCTGTCGAGTTTATGCTTGAGAAGCTCATCATATATATACTGTACCCAGAGAAGATCTTTGTATTCCTCACCGTCAGGGATAATTACAGTAAGTAGATCAAACCCCGCTTTTTTTACCGAGTCTGATACACGTTTACCGTACAGTGAAAAAACAGTCGGATTACTCACAATAGCAATCTTCGGGCTCAAGTCAAACAATTTGAGTTTATCTCCAATACCTTCGAGGGTGTTGCTTCCTATAAAAATATTATAGCTTCTTTCAGCGAGTTCAACCCTTACCTTTTCCATATCTTAATTTTTCCTTTTAAACCCAAAACTCTAAGATCGAAATCTTAACCACCCTCCCGTCAAGGGATGGGAATAATTGATAGTCCCCTCGCCCCTTGCGGGAGAGGGTTAGGGTGAGGGGTTGTTTAGAGTTTAGAGTTTCGGATTTTTTCTATTATCTCCTCTGCAATCTGTAAAGGGGTTTTGCCTTCTGTATCTATAATGACATCAGCCTTTTCATAGAATGGTTTTCTATAACTTAAAAGCTCTTTTATTTTCCCAAGAGGATTTTCCACTTGAAGCAATGGCCTTTCAGTATTATTGCTCGTCCTTTTCAAAATTGTTTCGGGTGCTGCGGTAAGACAGACTATAATCCCATTCTTTCTAAAAATGTCCATATTTTCCTGTTTTAGCACCGCACCACCGCCTGTAGAAATAATGATGTTCTTATTCTCAGAGATTTTTTTTATTACTCCTGTTTCTATCTCTCTAAACCCCGGCTCAGCAAACTGCTTGAATATCTCATTGATGGTCATCTTCAGTGATCTTTCTATCTCTGCATCCACATCAATCAACTTCGTGTCAAGAAGTCGTGCGAGTTCCCTCCCGACCTCAGTCTTCCCGGTTCCCATAAAGCCTGTGAGAACGATGTTTTTCATGTGAAAGCCCCTGCTTTCGTCATTGCGAGCCCTTCACTCTTGTCATTGCGAACCGAAGGGAAGCAATCTCGTCTTTCCGCTCAAGATAAACTCCGCGAAACAATCCCTTTCTTTTTGAGATTGCGAAGCCTGCCCCGAGCCAAAGAGATTGCTTTGGTCGAACCGACCTCGCAATGACAGGGGAGGGGTCTCGTTCATCGCAATGACACTCTTTTGGCTATTTTCTTCATCTTTTGTACCTCTAAGAGACATGTTCATATTTAGGATATTGTAGTAGTTACAGGACAAGAGGTCAATCTGTTATATTTTAAGTATGTCTAAGATTATTGTTGGAATGAGTGGAGGGATTGACTCTTCTGTTACAGCATATCTTTTGAAGAAGCAGGGGCTTGAGGTGGATGGGCTCAGCTTTATTCTGTGGAGGGAAACTGCCACTGCAACACGCTGTTCACTCCAGGCGATAGAGGAAGCATCGAAGACTGCACGCCATATCGGGATACCTCACAGCGTAATTGATGTGCGGGATGATTTTATAAAGAAGGTGATAGAGCCTTTTGTCGATGCATATATTTCAGGTTCTACTCCTAACCCGTGTGTATTATGCAATAGGTTTATCAAGTTCCCTTTTCTCCTGAAGGAGGCAGAAAAAAGAGGTGCTGAATATATTTCCACCGGGCATTATGC
>JBGOWS010000274.1:0-3189 GCA_041478735.1 Thermodesulfovibrionia bacterium
AACTGACAAAGCAATAGATCAGTTTAAAGAGATTAGCGCCCAACTACCTGCAAATATTGATGTACACATAAAACTCGGGATGCTTTATTTTGAGGACAGGCAGTTTGACAAGGCTATAGAAGAATTCAGGGTTGTACTCGAAGCCAGACCTGATGATATTTCCGCAAGATATTATCTCGCTATAACATTTGAGGAAATGGAGAAAAACGAAGAAGCTGTATCAGAGTTGAAAGAGATAATTTTACGGGATCCGAAAAATTTAGGTGCTTTCCTCCATCTAGGATATTTATATTCAAAGCTTGATAGAGATGATGATGCGATTGCCATTTATAAAGAAATACTAAGTTTTGAGAAGGAAAAACCCGAGATTTATCTCTACCTTGCTGTGATCTATCTCCAAAAAAAGGACTACCTAACAGCAGAGACAATCTTAAGGGATGCGCTAAGCCGTTTTAAAGATCATGATGATTTAAACTTTAATCTTGCTATAGTATTTGAAAAAACAAATAGATTTGATGAGATGGTAAAGTATCTGAGAAAGGCAATCGAGATCAACCCGAAACACGCAGATGCACTTAATTACCTCGGTTATAGCTATGTTGAAAAAGGGATAAACCTTGAAGAGGCGCATTCACTCATAAAGAGGGCTCTTGAGCTTAAACCTGATAACGGTTATATCATGGACAGCCTCGGATGGCTTTATTTTAAATTAGGGAAATATGATGAAGCCCTGAAGAATCTGTTGAGGGCTACTGAATTAGCAAAGGATGACCCTGTTATAATTGAACATATAGGAGACGTCTATAACTCGATGGGACTAAAGGAGAAAGCCAAAGAATACTGGAAAAAGGCAATAGAATCTTGCGAAAAAGAAGAAGGACTTAAAGAACGGGTTGAGAAGAAAATCCAAAATTTAAAATGAAAAACTCGCCACTTGCCACTCGTAGCTCGTCACTGTTTTTAAATGCCCCTGCAAAGATAAACTGGTTTCTTTCAGTACTCGGGAAAAGAAAAGATGGTTACCATAATATCTCAAGCCTAATGCAGTGCATTAGCATTTATGACAATCTAACGTTTGAGCAGGCAGATACTATAGAGGTAGTAAGTGATTTAGACATACCTCCTGGTGACAACCTCGTGTACAAGGCTGCATCTTTTCTGAAGCAATATACATCTTACAAAAAAGGCGCGAAGATAGCCTTACATAAGAATATACCGGTCAGTGCCGGACTTGGAGGGGGAAGCAGCGACGCTGCATATACGCTTTCAGGGCTTAATAGAATATGGGGTCTCGGGTTGAGTAACAGAGAGTTAAGCACAATAGGTGCAGAAATAGGTTCAGATGTCCCATTCTTTTTGAACAGTTCATTTGCCTTTGTAGAAGGCAAGGGTGAAAAAATAACTCCTCTTAAACTCAATAACCCAGCCATTGTGCTTCTTCTTGTAAAACCCTCCATATCTGTCTCTACAGCATGGGCTTATGCATATTTCGACAAGCTCAATATTGGAGAGTTGACAAAAAAAACAGTTGATATTAAACTTTTCTGTCAGGCTTTTTTGAATAGGGATTTAGCCTCTCTTAGAGCCACCCTCAATAATGACCTTGAAAAGGTCGTTATTGAAAGATATCCAGTTGTTGGCGAGATTAAGGAGAAACTATTGAAGAATGGGGCAATAATCTCTTTAATGACTGGTAGCGGCCCTACAGTCGTTGGTGTTTTTGAGTCAAAAAAGGCAGCATTAACTGCTGCCGAAAAGTTGGGTTTTAATAACTGGTGCAGGGTTGCGGAAACGATATTATAGGTGGGGCGTCGACAAATGGCAAGTCAGGAGACTTTGGATCTCCCATTTGGAGGTTCGAATCCTCCCGCCCCAGTCAAATATTAGTAATGAGTGACGAGTGATGAGTGAAAAGTTAAAAACTAAAGACTTTAGACTTTTAAACGCTTTGACTGAGCTCATAAAGTTTTCTTATTACCCATAACTCATAAACTTTTGGTTGAGGAGGACCCTATGCCTAAGGCGATTAAGCTTTTTACCGGCAACGCACATCCTGAGCTTGCACAAGAGGTTGCAGCCTATCTTGGCATACCTGTTGGAGATGCTACTGTAACGAAATTCAGTGATGGTGAGATTATGGTGAATATACGCGAAAACGTTAGAGGCCACGACGCCTTTGTATTACAACCTACTTGCTCGCCTGTAAATGATAACATCATGGAACTGCTTTTAATGGTGGACGCACTTAAAAGGGCATCTGCAAAGCGAATAACGGCTGTTATGCCATACTATGGATATGCAAGGCAGGACAGAAAGGTTCAGCCGAGGGTTCCGATATCTGCAAAACTTGTTGCTGATTTGATAACTGCGGCAGGTACAAACAGAATCCTTACAATGGATCTTCACGCGGCCCAGATTCAGGGGTTTTTTAATATCCCTGTTGACAATCTTTACGCATCGCCTGCCCTTCTGGATTATGTAAAGAAAAAATATGCCTCTAACAAAGTTGTAATCGTATCTCCTGATGCAGGTGGTGTTGAAAGGGCAAGGTCTTTTGCAAAAATGCTTCAGTGTTCTATCGCAATTATAGATAAGAGGCGTGAGGCAGCGAATATCTCCCGGATAATGAACGTAATTGGTGAAGTTGAAGAAAAAGATACCATTATACTTGATGATATGATTGATACCGGTGGTACAATCATTCAGGCTGCTGAAGCCCTGAATAACAAAGGTGCAAGGCAGGTTGTTGCAGCTTGCACGCATGCTGTACTTTCAGGCGCTGCAGTTGAAAAGGTGAACAATTCAGTTCTAAGGGAACTTATTGTCACAAATACAATACCATTTGATAGTAAAAAAGCACAGTGCAAAAAACTTACCGTATTAAGTATAGCGCCTCTTCTTGGAGAGGCAATCAAAAGGATTCATGAGGAATCTTCGATAAGTTCGCTTTTTGTATAGATAAATGATAAACCACAGAGAGCACAGAGAAATCTCTGTGTTCTCTAAAGAATTTAAAAGAGATTTCGATAGAATATGAGAATTTTTAGAGGACACGGAGAGGATGGAATAGAAAATTGTCTAAATTATTGATAATAATGAAATTCTCTGTGTCCTCTGTGGTTAAGGTTTGACAATATTTATAGAGGAGGAGTGATGGAGAGGATAACTATTAATGCAGAAAAAAGGGAG